>JAGARF010000072.1 GCA_017622395.1 Clostridia bacterium
GGTATATCGTATTCTATTTCAGCATCTTCATCTTTTTCTATTTCAAACTTAACACCTTTTGCTCTTACATCAACATCTCTGCAGTAAGAACAAAGCATATAGAGAAGACTTCTGATTTTATCTTTATTCTTTCCATTCTCCTGAAGTAATTCAGTACGCAAAATATTTACAGCTTCTGTTATATTCAAAACATCATTAACAAGCTTTTTAACTTCTCCCATATATTCGTTTCTGTATTTCACAAGAATTACCTCCAATTAAAAAATGCGTCAACCGAAGTCAACGCACAAAAACGCATAACTCCAATTGTCGCAACACAACTTTAGCAAACTATAAGAGAAAGCCAAATAGAGAATGCGTTTTTAACAAAATTAAAAACACTTTCTCTTACAGTCTGTGCTATTAAGTTGTGTTGCATTCATAGTATAACATAATTAAATGCATTTTTCAACAGAAAGTTTATTTGCAATATTATAGCTTATAAAAGCTCTTAAATTGGGAATAGATTTTGACAAACGCAGTGCGTAGTGTATGTTTTATACATGAGTCACTGCGTTTGTTAAAAAATATCACCAAGCAAATGCTTGGTGATATGGTCTAACCCAATTTTGGGCTTTTTTAGCGTTTCTTTTCGAGAACAATTGGATACTCCTTCGGTCCTTGAACAATTGTATTTTCGTCAACTGTTACACCTTTGTCCACGATAACATTTTTAAGCTTTGTGCCGTCTTTTATTACTGCATTCTGGAGAATTACACAGCCTTCAAGCTCAACATTTTCACCTATTCTTACATTTCTTGAAACAACAGAATTCAAGACCTTGCCTTTTACTATTGTCCCGTCTGCAACGATAGAATTCTGAACCTGGCTGTTTTCACAGTAAACTGTAGGAGGAACATCCTTTGTTTTTGTGTATATAGGATTATACTTGTTGAAAAGCTCTCCTACCTTTTCGATGTTCAACATATCCATATTCATTCTGTAATAGCTTTCAATTGAGTTTATACATTGCATATACCCTTTAAATTCATATCCCTGAATATTGTAGGTATTAAGGCTGTCATATACTATGTTGTTAAAGCCTTTTCTTATGCCGTTGTTGATTGCTTTATACATAAGCTCCTGAAGTGTTTTTGTTTTTAATATAAACATTTCAGCACATACAGATGCATTTTTGTCAACACCTATATTTTTAACAACATTTACAATCTTTTTATTGTCGTCCATTTTAAGAAGGTCGCAATTTAAGAAGTTTTTATCTGCATCATCTATATTTTTATAGATAACGAAAATATCCGCTCCTGATTCTTCATAAGCCTTTGCTGCAGCATCAAAATCTACATTTGCAATCATATATGAAGATGTAACTATTGCATATTCGCAATTTGACCTGTTGATAAATTCCATATTGTTTGCAAAGAGCTTTGCATCAAGACTGCTGTCGCCCCCCAAAAGATTGTGTTGGAACACAAAGAGACCGTCATTTTTTCTGTCAAGGTCCCACGGTCTTCCTGCACCTAAGTGGTCCGAAAGAGAACGGGTTTCTTTTTTACAGAAAACGCTCACATGTCTTAATCCTGCATTAACAAGATTTGAAAGAGCAAAGTCTATTACTCTGTATCTGCCTGCAACGGGAATTGTTCCGATAGGTCTGAAGTTGGTAAGGCTTCTGATATCCTTCTCACTTTCTTCAAGGTTAATTATACCCATATAGTTTCTAAGCATACTTTACCCTCCCTTAGTCAGCTTTTTTATATTCGCCGACTTTGATGTTAATGTTGTTTTCTACCAAAACAACCTCTTTGCCGTCGCCAATATAATTATCGCCATTAATTACTGCCTTTGTTCCAACGATTGCCTTATCCACAACACAGTCTGAAAGAATTCTGCAATCCTCCATAATAACACTGTCTTTAACATAAGCATTCTCTGCAATGTAAACACCCGGGAATATTACCGAATGTTCCACCTTGCCAAGAACTACAGACCCTTCTGAAATAATACTGTTTTTAACAGTTGCTTTATCGCCTATAAACTGCGGTACTTTTGAGCTTAAATTTGAATAAATTTTCCAATCGTCATTATAAAGTTTAAGCTCGTTATCAGGATTGATTAAATCCATATTTGCTTCCCATATACTGTCAATTGTACCGATATCTCTCCAATATCCCTCAAATGGATATGCATACATACCCTTGCCGTCATTAAGCATCTGAGGAATGATATTTTTACCGAAATCGTGTGCAGAATTTTCTTTAACTGCATCCTCCTGAAGGTATTTTTTAAGCACAGGATAGCTGAAAATATAAATACCCATAGAAGCAAGTGTGCTCTTTGGCTGAGGAGGCTTTTCTTCAAACTCGTTGATTTTATATCCTTCCTCAACATTCATAATACCAAATCTTGATGCTTCGTGATAAGGAACATCAATAACCGCAATTGTTGCGTCTGCACCTTTTTTAATATGATATTCAAGCATTTTTGAATAGTCCATTTTATAAATGTGGTCACCTGATAAAATCAATACATAATCAGGCTCATAGCTATCCATAAAATACAAATTCTGGTAAATAGCATCGGCTGTTCCCTTGTACCAGTCACCGCCTGCCTCTCCCATATACGGAGGCAAGATGCTCACACCGCCTGTGGAAACATCAAGGTCCCACGCCTTTCCTACGCCAATATGACTGTTAAGTGCCCAAGGCTTATACTGTGTTAAAATTCCTATTGTATCTATGCCGGAATTTGCACAGTTGCTCAGCACGAAGTCGATTATTTTATACTTTCCTCCGAAAGCAACTGCAGGCTTTGCTACCTGCGAAGTAAGTGCTTTAAGTCTTGATCCTTGTCCGCCGGCAAGAATCATTGCTACCATCTCTTTTTTTGCCATTGTTCTGTCCTCCCTTTATTTAAGCGGTTTTAATATTATCGCACCGAAAGGCGGTAATGTCACTCTGACGGAGAATGGCATTTCCCCCTCGCTTACACCTTTAGGAGTAAGCACACCGCGGTTTAGAATATTATTTCCGCCGTATCTCAGGTCATCTGAGTTGAATATTTCCTCATAGTCTGTAAAGCTTGGCACGCCTACAGGGAAATACTCATATTTTACAGGTGTGAAGTTTACCACAACAACCATAAAATCATTTTTGTTTTTTGCAAACCTTGCAAAAGAAAGTATGCTCTTTTCACTGTTGTTTGCATCGCACCAGGAAAAGCCGTCCCAGGAAGTGTCAACCTCCCAGAAGGGTTTGCTTTTCATATAAAGATAATTTATATCAGAAACACAGTTTTTCATACCTGCGTATTCTGCGAATTCAAGTAACTGCCATTCAAGCTGTTCGTAAAATCTCCATTCAAGAGAATGTCCGAACTCGTTTCCCATAAAATTAAGTTTTTTTCCGGGCATTGCATACATATATGTGTAAAGTGCACGAAGCTGTGCATATTTATCTACTCTGTATCCGGGCATTTTCTCAACCATTGAGCATTTTCCGTGAACAACCTCATCGTGAGAAAAAGGCAAAACATAGTTTTCTGAGAATGCATAAAACATTGCAAAGGTAAGCTTGTCGTGTACTGCTTTTCTGTATATAGGGTCAAGCTTCATATAGGAAAGAGTGTCATTCATCCAACCCATATTCCATTTAAAGTCAAAGCCAAGACCACCCTGGTCTGCTCCCTTTGTAACAAGAGGCCATGCAGAGGAGTCCTCTGCCATTGTAACAACTCCAGGATAAAGTTCATGCAAGACCGTATTCATTTTCTGAATAAAGGCTATACCTTCAAGGTTTGTGTAATCGCCTTTAGCGTTTTTAAGCTCAGGCTGGTCACCTTTTCCAAAGGTGTGATAAAGCATATTTGCAACCGCATCAACTCTTATGCCATCAATACCATAGCATTCAAGCCAGAACACCGCATTTGAAATCATATATGATATAACCTGAGGCTTTGTAAAGTCAAAATTAAGAGTTCCCCACCCCGGGTTATCTGCTTTCTTTTCGTTTGAGCTTTCGTATAAAGGTCCGCCGTCAAATTGTCTTAATCCGTGGTCATCTCTGCAGAAATGTCCCGGCACCCAATCCATAATAACACCTATGCCTGCATTATGCATAGACTCTGTGAAATACTGAAAGTCCTCTGCTGTTCCATATCTGCTTGTAAGTGAATAATATCCTGTAATCTGATATCCCCAGGAAGCATCAAGCGGATATTCGCAAAGAGGCATAAGCTCAACATAGTTATAATTCATTTCAACCAGGTATGGAACAAGTTTGTCCGCCACCTGACGGTAATTTAAAAATTCTTCACCGTCCATAAACACAGAACCCAAATGAACTTCATAAATATTCATAGGACTGTTATATATATCTTTGCCTTTTGCTATGCCTTTAAACTTGCCCTCTTCAACGGGTACGACAACTGACCCTGTTTCAGGTCTCAGCTCAGACCTGAATGCAACAGGGTCAGCTTTTTTAAATGTCTTATTCCCTTTTCTTATTTCGTATTTATACACATCCGTAATTTTTGCATTTTCAACGAAAGCATACCAGATGCCATCCTGCATCTGCATAACATTTGCATCTCCGTTCCAGCCGTTGAAATCACCGCATACAGAAACCCTGTCTGCATTTGGTGCCCATACTGCAAATTCAACACCGTTTTCTTTAGGATGTGCTCCCAAAAATCTGTATATATGGTAATTTTCTCCTCTGTTAAAGGCTTTTATTTCATCTTTGTGTCTGTCAAAAAAGTTTTTGTTCATACATTTCCTCTTAAGTATATAATCTCTAAGCTTAGTTTACTTCACCGCTACATAAAAGTCAACATAGTTGTGCGTTTTTTATAAACATTTACTTATTTTTCGTCACTTTGCACAATTTGTCTTCCAAATTGCTCTAAATTGAAATCTGCAGCATCAACATCATAGATATTCCCGGAATACCAAAAACCCCTGCTACCATTGCAGTGTAAATATTAATACCTATTTGTATTCCAATTATAGAGCCTGCCACATTTACTCCATAGAGTATTACTCCGCCTATTAAAGAGCTTGCAAAAAGCCTCAGTGCCAGCTTCAGGGGTGTATAAAATATTTTTATAAATACAAAAAGCAGTATAAGCCCTGCCACATATGCCGCTATAAGCTTTTCTCCGCCTGCCATAATCTTCTCCATTTAATATACTTAATAAAGCTTATGCAGTTTGTCCCGAAGATATGACATCTATAAAATTTTTAACCTTTTTCATATATTTTTCCGTTTCAACAAGAACGCTTTGAGCATGGCCCGCACCAAGTACTATATAAAGCTCTTTTTCGCTATTGGTGTTTTCATAAAGCCTGTAAGAATTAAGCGGAGTTATTTCCTCATCTGATGCACCGTGGATATATAAAACAGGACATTTTATATGTTTTACATATTCAACCACATCGCTGTCTTCCATAGAAAATTTGCATCTAATTTTCACATATTTATCCAAAACGGAATAAAGAAAGTTTACCGCTATTTTATATTTGCTTTTAATCTTCTTTTTTACCATTTCTTTTCCCGATGCATAGGGACAGTCTGCAATTATTCCGTATACATTTTCATCGTTGTATGCTCCTGTCATAAGTGCAGTTGCCGCTCCCATGGAAATCCCGTGAAGTACGATTTTCGTCTTACTTCCTATCATCTGCTTTATATACTCAATCCACGATAAAATGTCTTCCCTGTCTTTAACTCCAAAACATATATAATCTCCTCCGCTTTCGCCGTGTCCCCTTAAATCAGGTGCTAAAACATTAAATCCGCATGAGTTTACATAAAAATTTGCAAAGCCCAGCATTTCCCTGTGTGAAAGCTTGTAGCCGTGTATTAAAATAACAGTAACAGAAGTTTTAGGATTTCCTTTATAAAGATATCCGTTCAAAAGTGTTCCGTCAAAAGAAAAAATTTTCTTTTCAAGGGGAACATCAAGGTCAACCTTGTATTCTCTGCTTTTAATAGCAATCTCACTTAACATATCTATTCCGCTGCGCCGTTTAAATCCTCCTGAAAAGGCATTATCAAGCATAATCACAAACAATACTGATGTAAAAAGAATAAGCACAAATACCATTTTTTCATAACCTTTCATAATGTTTCTTTTAATAATTTATCCTGCATACAAAAGAATATTATTAAAAAATATGGGAACAATTATAGTGCTGACAACAGCAAAACAAAAAGAAAGGTGATATATCATGAAAAATCATATGGTTTACTGCAGTGCTACCGACTGCATCTACAACGACAACAACAAATGCATCAGTTCCTCAATCAACATTGAAGGACCTTCTGCAACAACAGATATGCAGACCTGTTGTGACAGCTTTTCTACAAAAAAAGGTGTTATTTCAAGCATCAAAAGTGCTATGGACAATACAGGAGAAACAAAAATAAGATGCACTTCTGTTAACTGCCACCACAACGAAGACTGCAAATGCAAGCTCGACTCTATTAAGGTTGACTGTTCCTGCGAGGGCTGTAACTGTGCAAGTCCAAAAGAAACTTATTGTTCCGCCTTCAACTTAAAATAAATCAATAAAAATATCACCAAGCAAAAGCTTGGTGATATTTTTATTCATAGATTGGGAATTTGTTACAAAGCTCAATAACTTCTTCTGTAACTCTGTCTTTATTTCCTTCAAAGTCTTCTGCGATTGCCTTAAACCAATCTGCAATCTTAATCATTTCTTCTTCTTTAAAGCCTCTTGATGTAACTGCAGGAACGCCAACTCTCACACCGCTTGTAACAAACGGGCTCTGTGGGTCATTTGGTATTGCATTTTTGTTAACTGTAATATGAACTTCATCAAGTCTGTGTTCAAATTCCTTACCTGTAATACCAAATGGCTGAAGGTCAAGGAGCATAAGGTGGTTGTCTGTACCGCCTGAAACTAATCTGAAACCATTCTCTACAAACTTTTCAGAAAGAACCTTTGCATTTTTGATAATCTGCTTCTGGTATTCTTTGAATTCATCTGTAAGTGCTTCGCCGAATGCAACTGCTTTAGCTGCAATAATGTGCATTAAAGGACCGCCCTGAATACCCGGGAATATTGCTTTGTCAATAGCCTTTGCGTGTTCTTCTTTGCAAAGAATAAGTCCGCCTCTTGGTCCTCTTAATGTTTTATGTGTTGTTGTTGTAACAACATCTGCATATGGAACAGGACTTGGATGAAGACCTGCTGCAACAAGACCTGCAATGTGGGCAATATCTACCATCATATATGCACCAACTTCATCGCAGATTTCTCTGATTTTCTCAAAGTCGATTGTTCTTGAATATGCACTTGCACCTGATACAATCATTTTTGGTTTACATTCAAGTGCGATTTTTCTCATTTCATCATAATCTATTTTTTCATCACCGTCTGCAACACCATATGGTACGATGTTGAAGTATTTACCTGAAATGTTTACAGGTGAACCGTGTGAAAGGTGTCCGCCGTGAGCTAAGTTCATACCCATAATGGTATCACCCGGCTGACATAGTGCAAAGAATACTGCAAGGTTTGCACTTGCACCGCTGTGTGGTTGAACATTTGCATGCTCAGCACCGAAAAGCTTCTTTGCTCTTTCTCTTGCAATGTCTTCTACAACATCAACATGAACACATCCGCCATAATATCTCTTTCCGGGATAACCTTCTGCATACTTATTTGTAAGTACTGTGCCTGCTGCAAGAAGCACTGCTTTTGATACAATGTTTTCTGATGCAATAAGTTCGATGTTATGCTGCTGTCTGTTAAATTCTTTGTCACAAGCCGCATAAACCTCGCTGTCATACTGCTGAAGTTCTTCAAAAAAGTTACTCATTTGTTTATCTCCTTATAATTTATTTTATATACGCCTGGTCTATATCTATAACAGCAAACAGTGTGCTGTCATATCCGTTTATTTTTTCGTTTGCAAGTTCCTTGAAACGATTGTTTGTCATATTAAAGCCATAGGGCAGAACTGCATCAAAAATCAGGTTTGTGTGTGTGGGGCCTGATACAATTCTGAAATCGTGGATTGTTATTTTTTCGTTGATTTCTTTAACTGCTTTTTCTGCAATTTCTTTAAGCTTGTTGACTTTTTCATCATTAACTGCAACAGGGTCCATATGAATTGTTGCAATACAGTCATATTTAACAGAAAGCTCTCTTTCCATCAAATCAATTTTATCGTGA
>JAGARF010000073.1 GCA_017622395.1 Clostridia bacterium
CTTGACCCAACTAAAACTGATTGTCTTGATATTACTGTTGACACCAGTGCTTTTAAGGTTAGTAACATGGCTAATAGTGTAGTTATTAAAGAATACACATATGCTTTTACATCTAAAAATCTTACTCTTGACCTCAGAGAAGAAATGACAGGCGTTGCTGCAAGTGGTAAAACAGTTACATACGATGGTAATACACATAACATTGAAGTTACAGGTGCTCCTTCAGGTTCAACAATAACATACAAATGTGAAAATGCAGCATTTACAGGAACTAAGGATGCAGGTGAATACGAAGTAACTGCTACAGTAGAATGTCCTGGTTACAAGCCACTTACATTAGAACCTGAGACACTTATCATTAACGAAAAAGAGCTTACTGCTAATGTTAATGTAGCTGATAGCAGAGCTTACAATGGTACAAATATTGTAGATGTTACTGTTACACTTAATGGTAAAGTAGGTGCTGACGATGTAGCAATCGCTGATGTTCCTACAGAAGGAACAATGGCAGATAAACATGTAGGCGAAAACAAAGTAGTTACAATAGACACACTTGAGCTTACAGGTACTGATGCTGCTAATTATACTCTCACTCAGCCTGCAAAGCCTACAATTAACATTACTAAAGCAAATGTTGAATTTAAGGGTATCAGCGATTCTATAAAGATTAATGAAGAACTCCCAACAGGAACTCTTTATGAAACAATTGGTACAATCTTCAGCGGAGATACCGTTTCAGGTAATTTTAAGGTTGATATAAACGGAAGCCTTGAAGCTACAACATACAATATTATAAATAACGATGTTACTATTGATGATGGTAATAATGGTGATAATTATAATGTTACTTATGCAGATGGTGTTTTAATTGTTGAGTTAGATAAGCATCCTGACCCAATTGCTGCCGAATTAAGCCTTACATATGGCGAAGCAAAAGAGTTTGCACTTACTCTTGTAGATGTTGAAGCAGATACTGTTACAGTTGAACCTATAAACGAAGAAGTTGTAACAGTTTCTTATGACGCTGCTGCTAAAAAAATCACAGTTACACCTGTTGAGGCAGGTAATACTGAAATTATTGTAACTGTTCCTGAAACTGCTACTTGCGAAGAAAAGGTATTTGCAGCAAACGTAGCAGTTGCAAAGAAAGCTCTTACATATACAGTTACTGCAGAAGAAAAAATATACAATGCAGATTATGATTTTGTTGCAAATGTTGTCTTAGATGGTGTTGTTAACGACGATGATGTATATGTTGATTGTATTGGTGCCACTATTCCTGAAAAAAATGTTGGTGAATATGTAGGTAAAGCTCAATTGAAACTTATAGGTCCAGATGCTGAAAATTATGTATTTGCAAATGAGAAAACAAATGAAATTATTGTAAACCACATTGAGGTAGCAGTAGTACCTAAGGAAATTACTGCTACTGTTGAACCAGTTGACAGAGTTTATGACGGAACACTTGATTTTGAAACTTTAGTTTCACTTGATGGTGTACTTGCTGTTGATGAAGAATTTGTTACTGCAACAGCAACTGGTGAATTGACTTCTAAAAATGTAGGTACTTATGATGCTAATGTTACTGTTTCATTAAGTGGTGATGCTTCAGTAAATTATGTTCTTGCTGAAGAAGTTTTGAACACATCTGTTGAGATTTATAAAAAAGATATTACTGCATCAGTTGTAGCTGAAGAC
>JAGARF010000074.1 GCA_017622395.1 Clostridia bacterium
TATTCAGGGTCCTGAGATATAATAATACCTTCGTCGTAAAGTGTGCTGTACTCAGCCTCATCTTCTATAAACTCAATATCTTTATAAGTTTTAACAGCATCTTCAAGCTTAACACCTACCAAATCAGGTGCAACACCTTTTTCAACCTTACCTGCACCATTCCACGGCATAAGGCTTGGGAACATAACCGCAACTGCTACAAAGCAAATTATTGCAACAATAACGAAAGATGATGCAATTGCCGCCCATACTGCAACCTTATCCTCTTTTTTTGCAGGCTCTTTCTTAGGTTTTTGTGTTTTCTTTGTGCTTTTTCTTACTTCTTCCACATCTATTACCTTTGTTTCGTACTTTTTATTAAGCTTATCGTTTATTATTTTATTTTCTTTCTTTATTTTATTTGTATTGTTTACATAGTTAAGCTCTATAAGCATTTCACCTGCAGTCTGAAATCTTTCAGACTGCTCCTTTGCCATAGCTTTAAGTATAACTGCCTCAACAGCTTCAGGGATTTCAGGATTTACCTCTCTTGGAGAAACAGGTTCTTCCTGTATGTGTTTTATTGCAACAGACACACTGTTTTCGCTTTCAAAAGGTAATTTACCTGTAAACATTTCATACATTACAACACCCATTGAATATATGTCTGCCTTTTCATCTGTATATCTGCCTGATGCCTGTTCAGGTGAACAATAATGTGCAGAACCGAAACCGCTGTCGTCGACCTTCATAGTATAGGTTGAAGCAGCTCTTGCAATACCGAAATCGGTAACTTTAAGCTGTTTATCCTTTGTTAAAATTATGTTCTGGGGCTTAATATCCCTGTGAACAATACCTTTTCTGTGTGCATGATTAAGTGCAGATGCTATCTGCACAGAAAAATCAAGTGCTTCATCAAAAGGGAGTGCTCCCTTTTCTTCAAGGTATTCCTTAAGAGTTATACCGTCAACATATTCCATAACGATATAATGAATATTTTCCTGCTCGCCCACATCATACACAGACACCACATTTGAATGTGAAAGTCCTGCAGATGCCTGAGATTCTATGCTGAATCTCTTAAGAAATTCCTGGTCATTGCTGAATTCCTCTTTTAAAACCTTTATGGCAACAAATCTGTTAAGCATAGTACATTTAGCCTTATATACATTTGCCATACCGCCTGTTCCCACAAGCTCAAGAATTTCATATCTGTTTCCAAGTAATGTTCCTATCATAATTTTCAAACCTTTCTAAATTCAAGCAAAACTGCCGTTATATTATCAAAGCCACCATTTTTATTTGCATTCTTAACAAGCTCTTCAGCTTTTTTCTGAATACTTATATCCCTTGTAAGAGTTTTCGTTATTTCCTCTTTTTCAACACAGTTTGTAAGGCCGTCTGAGCAAAGAAGAATTATATCTCCTTCCGAAATATCATTTTCAAACACATCAACCTTTATGTCCCTATCTGCACCTACAGCACGGAGTATAACAGATTTATCTGCTCTCATCTCTGCTTCTTCCTCTGTTATTTCACCATCGTCTATAAGCTTTTGCACAAGCGAATGGTCTTTGGTTATCTGTTTAAGCTCACCCTTTCTGAAAAGGTAACCTCTGCTGTCACCAACATTTGCAATAAGAGCTTTGTCTTCTTCAATTATGCACATAACTGTTGTTGTTCCCATGCCCGCAAATTCTGCCTTTGAGCTTTTCTTGTATATTTCCTTGTTTGCCGCCTCTATTGCCTGAACAGGCCCGCATTTTTTCTCTGTTACGAAGTCCGATATTATGTCCACAGCCATTTTACTTGCAACCTCGCCTTTTTTGTGACCGCCCATTCCGTCTGCCACAATAGCGTAGCTTTGACCTATTTTGTAGCTGTCCTCATTGTTGCTCCTGACCTTTCCCACATCAGACATCGCTCCGAATTTGTATTGCATTTTATCACCCCTTCCGGTGTCTTCTTCTCAGCTGACCGCAAGACGCGTCTATATCCGAGCCAAGACCTCGTCTTATGGTAGTTGTTATTCCTTTTTTCATAAGAGTATCTCTGAATTTTTCTATTCTTTCCATACTGCTTTTTTCAAAATTGTTCGTATCAACATTGTTAACAGGAATAAGATTTACATGGCAGAGCATACCTTTTAACAGTTTAAAAAGTGCCTCTGCATCTTCTTTATAATCATTAACCTCGTTAATTAACGCATATTCGAAGGTTACCCTTCTGTTTGTTTTTTCTATATAGTACCTGCAGGCATCGAGTAATTCTTCGATATTATATTTTTTGTTAACAGGCATAAGTGAGCTTCTTTTTTCATTGTTTGTTGCGTGAAGAGACACCGAAAGAGTAAGCGGTATTTCTTCATTTGCAAGCTGTTTAATTCTTTCAACAAGACCGCAGGTTGAAAGGGAAATGTGTCTTGCCCCTATGTTCATTCCTGCGAAATGGTTTATGTTTCTTATAAATTTTGTAACATTATCGTAGTTATCAAGAGGCTCGCCGATACCCATTAAAACAATGTTTGAAATACTGCAGTTGCTATCCTTTGCAGCAAAGATAACCTGGTCTGAAATTTCCCCTGCAGTAAGGTCTCTTACTTTGCCGCCCACAGTTGATGCACAGAACTTGCATCCCATATTACATCCAACCTGAGTTGAAATACAGATTGGTCTGCCGTGCTTGTAGTCCATTAAAACGCTTTCAACGGTTTCGCCATCTGAAAGCTCCCATAGATATTTAACTGTTCCATCCCTGGATATCTGCTTTTCGACTATTTTCATAGTTGTAATTTCGCAAATTTCCTTTAGTTTTTCTCTTAAATCCAGAGAAAGGTTAGTCATTTCGTCAAAAGACTCTACACCCTTGTAAAGCCATTCAAAAACCTGCCTTGCCCTGAATTTTTTAAGACCTATGCTTAAGAAATATTCTTCAAGCTCCGAATATGTAAGGTCTTTAAGTCGTACTTTTCCCATTAATAAATCCTTTCAAGTCTGCACATAAAAAATCCGTCTGTTTTAAATCCTGGCATAAGCTGAATGAAATCTGAAACCTTGTTGAAGTTTTTGTTGTTCTCAAGGAATTTTTCAACTATATGCTCATTTTCGTCTTTGTTAATTGTGCAGGTGCTGTAAACAAGCTTACCGCCTTTTTTTACATACATACTGCCCTTTTCAAGTATATTATACTGCAATGCAGTTAAGCTGTCAAAGTCTTTCTCCGACCACTTAATGTCAGGCTTTTTGGCAATAACCCCAAGTCCTGAACAAGGAGCATCTATAAGCACCTTGTCAAAGCCATCTTTGAATTCTTCTTTTTCAATGCTTGCA
>JAGARF010000075.1 GCA_017622395.1 Clostridia bacterium
ATGAATTCAAAGACTGCTGTTATGATTCAGGACGGATGCTTCTGGATAGCAGAAACCTTAATCGTGTTTTTTATGCTGTTTTATGCTAATGATGCAAAGCTCAGATGGTATGAATTTTTCTTTGTCATATTCGGTTTTTTTTCATACAGATACCTTTTGAGCGATATGGTTGTATTTATATTCCAAAAGCTTATAATCTTAACTGTTAAAGCTTTTTCATTTCTTGTTAAGCTCTTTCACTTTCCCGTAAAAAAAGCGGTGTATATCATAAAAATACACAGGAAAAATAAATTTGCACGGTTTTTAAGAAGAATATTTAAAAGACAACAGTAAAAAGTTGTCTTTTTTTCTTTGAATTATATTGACAATCAGCTTAAAATATAATAAAATATCATTGAGTTAATGAAAATGGGGAGGTGTAGCAATGGAAAGTAAAAAAAGAAAACTTAACAAAGGTAAATTTGTAAGAACACTTTTGGTTGCAACACTTGCCATATATTTTTGTGTGGTTTTTATAAAACAGGAAATTGACATTGCCCAACTCAGAAACAATGCGAAAGCCATTGAGGTTAAAATTCAGCAGGCTACTCAGGAAAAGAACGAAATAAACGAGCAGCTCCAGAAAGAAAATTACTACAAAAGGGTTGAAGACATTGCAAGGGACAAGCTCGGCTTCCTTAAAAACAACGAAATACTGTTTGTTGACTCTGCTGAAAAGTAAACTTATGGGAGGATTTTTTGTTTATGCAGCTTGAAGTAGGAAGTGTAGTTGAAGCCAAAATAACAGGTATCACCAATTTCGGTGCTTTCGCTCAGATTGAAGGGGGAAAGACAGGGCTTATACATATTTCGGAAATTGCGGTTGACTTTGTTAAAAACATTGAGGATTTTGTTAAAGTCGGAGATGTGCTTAAGGTTAAGGTTATTTCCTGTGAAAAAGGGAAAGTAAGCCTTTCTGCCAAGAAAGTTATAGAAGAAGAAAGAGCTGCAAAGGCTTCAAGACCTGCGGATATTGCAATATTTGAAAAACCAAAAGAAGAAAATCTTTCCTTCGAAGATAAAATGAACAGGTTTAAGCAGGACAGCGACGAAAGAATGCTTGCTCTTAAAAGAAACTTTGAATCAAAAAGAGGCTCAAGAAGAGGTTCAAGATAAAATAAATGCGGATAACAATGTTATCCGCATTTATTTTTTTCTCTCTCTCTTTTGCCGCTCGGGCTTATTATTATTCTCTCTCGTTAAGTGGAATATAATGCTGTTTTGATGTGATACTTTTGTATGCAGGACGGATTATTCTGCCGCCTGAAACGATTTCTTCAATTCTGTGAGCACACCAGCCAACAGTTCTTGACATGGCAAATATCGGTGTGAAAAGCTCCTCGTTTATACCTAATAGGTTATAAACAAAGCCTGAATAGAAGTCAACATTTGCACAAAGAGGCTTGTTTGTCTTTTTAAGTGCATTAAAGATTTCAGGAGTTACTCTTTCAACTGTGTCATACAGCTTAAATTCTTTTTCTGCACCCTTGATTTTTGCAAGCTCTTTTGCTTTTTCTTTAAGAAGAACTGCTCTGGGGTCGGAAAGGGTGTAAATTGCGTGGCCCATTCCGTAAACAAGACCTGATTTATCAAAGGCTTCTTTATTTAAGATTTTTGTTACATAGGCTCTTATTTCTTCTTCATTTTCCCAATCTTTTACATTTTCTTTTATTTCACTGAACATTTTTGCAACTGTTGTTGCAGCACCGCCGTGCAGAGGTCCTTTAAGGGAGTTGATTGCAGCTGATATTGCAGCATATGTGTCAGTTCCTGAAGAAGAAACAACATGTGTTGTAAAGGCAGAGTTGTTACCGCCGCCGTGTTCTGCGTGAATAATAAGGCAAAGGTCTATTATTTCTGCTTCTTCTTTTGTGAAGTGTCTGTCAGGTCTTAACATATAAAGGAAGTTTTCAGCAGTTGAAAGCTCAGGATTATGTGTATGAATAACAAGGCTCTTGTTGTCATATGCATATTTTTTGATTGAATATGAGTTTGCAACAATGATTGGCATCTTTGCTATTAAGCTTATTGACTGCATAAGTACATTTTGCAGTGACAGGTCATCTGCATTTGAGTCATAAGAATAAAGAGTTAAAATTGCTCTTGCCATTTTGTTCATAATATTGGGGCTTGGTGCCTTGATCATATCCTCAACAAAGTTTTGAGGAAGAGCTCTTAAAGAAACTAAAAGCCTGGTGAAGGTTTCAAGCTCAGCTTTATTAGGAAGCTTACCGAAAAGAATAAGGAAACATATTTCTTCAAATCCAAATCTGCCTTCGCGTCTGCTGCCCTCAATAAGCTCTTTCAGTTTTATTCCTCTGTATAAAAGATTACCTTCGGCAGGAATTTTATCGTTATCGTCAATAACATAACCGTGAACTTCGCCGATAGCTGTAAGTCCTACAAGCACACCTGTGCCGTCTGAATTTCTTAATCCTCTTTTAACATTATATTGGAAATAAAGCTCCTGGTCTATTTTGTCCATTTGGCTTACAAGCTCAATAAGATTGTCAACACTGTCTAAAAATTCTTTATTTTCGTTTAATATTGTCTCGTGCATAGTTTCTCCTTTCTGTCGAATTATAACGAAATAGTTATGTATTATATTTTTATCATTATAACTGTTTCTAAAAGTTTTGTCAACCTCATATAATAAAATATACTGAAAATGGGGGACAAAAATGAAAAAATATATAAGTTTTGGATTGGTTTTTATATTAATTATATATATTATACCGCTAAGTACGCTTATTACAAAAAAAGAAAAGAAAATCTTTAAAGGCGAAACAATAGCTGTTTTTGACGCAGATACAGAAGATGTATTTTCTGTGCCTCTTGAGGAATATGTGTTAAAAGTCCTTTCAAAAGAAATGCCTGCCTCCTTTGAAAAAGAGGCATTAAAGGCACAGGCGGTTGCAATAAGAACTTACACCTTAAAGAAAAAACAAACTAAAAACGAAAAGCATCCAAAAGCCACTGTCTGCACCGACAGTAACCATTGTATGGCATACTTAAAGGAAGAAATAAATAAAGAATACAGAGAAAAACTTGAAAGTGCGGTAAGAGAAACAGAGGGACAGGTGCTTATGTTTGAAAATGAGTATGCATCAACTGTTTTTCATGCAATATCATCAGGGAGGACCGAAAACTCGCAAGATATATGGGGAGGACAGGTACCGTATCTTGTAAGTGTGGAAAGCACAGAGGACAAAAATGTAAAAGATTATGAAACAAAAGTAACAGTCAGTTATAA
>JAGARF010000076.1 GCA_017622395.1 Clostridia bacterium
ACAGAATCCCTTGTAAGAAGCGGTGCAGTTGATGTTATCGTTGTAGACTCTGTTGCGGCTCTTGTTCCAAAGGCTGAAATTGAAGGACTTATGGGTGATTCACACGTAGGTCTTCATGCAAGGCTTATGTCACAGGCTTTAAGAAAGCTTGCAGGTATTATAAGCAGAACAAATACAATAGTTATCTTTATTAACCAGCTCAGAGAAAAAGTTGGTGTAATGTACGGAAATCCTGAGGTTACAACAGGCGGTAGAGCCCTTAAATTCTATTCTTCTGTCAGAATTGAAGTAAGAAAAGCTGACACACTTAAAAACGGCAGTGAAATTATCGGCTCAAGAACAAAGGTTAAGGTTGTTAAAAATAAGGTTGCACCGCCTTTCAAAGAAGCGTTCTTTGATATTATGTTCGGAACAGGTGTTTCAAGAGAGGATATTGTTATTGATTATGGTGTGGAATTCGGTATTGTTGCTAAAGCAGGTGCCTGGTTCTCATATGGTGAATTAAGACTTGGACAGGGCAGAGATGCTGCAAAACAGTTTTTGGCTGAAAATCCTGAAATCTGCAAGGAAATAGAAGATAAGGTTATGGCGAAAATCAGAAATGCTGAACCTGTAGCACAGGTTGTATCTGAAGATGAGTAAAGTAACCGATATACAGCTTCAGAAAAATAATCCCGGAAGATATTCGGTTTTTCTTGACGGAGAATTTTCATTTGGTATATCTGATATTGATTTATATAATCTTGGCATAAAAATCGGTATGGAAATAGATGATGATTTTATGAAAGTTATCGAAGATACCGTTGATTTTAAAAAATGTCTTGATTATGCAACTAATCTTGTTTCAAAAAAAATGTATTCAAAAAAAGAGCTTACGGACAAGCTAATACTTAAAGGTTATACAGACTCTGCAATTAAAAGCTCTATGGATATTATGGAAGAGTACGGATATATTAATGATGATGTATATGCAAAAACCTACTGCGAGTTTAAAGGCAGAAAAGATGGAGCAAAAAAAATCCGTTATGAGCTTACTCTTAAAGGAATACGAAAAGATATAATCGAAAAGTATGTTAGTGAAATTGAAAACGAAGATGTACTTTTAAAATTACTTGATAATAAAATCAAAGGCAATATTGAAGACAGAAAAATACTTGACAAGGCAATAAGATACTGTTTGTCTAAAGGCTTTGAATATGACAAAATCAAAAGTTGCCTTATAAAACTTGGCAAGGATGTGTAGACAGATTTGGAAAATGTTTGTTTAATATCTCTTGGTTGTGCTAAAAATCTTACCGATTCAGAGGTTATGCTACATAAGCTTACTGAGGCAGGATACAACATTACAACCAGAGAAGATGATGCAGAAATAATAATTGTAAACACCTGTTGTTTTATAGACAGTGCAAAGCAGGAATCTATAGATATGATTTTAGATGTTGCAGACTATAAAAAAGTTGCAAAGCTTAAAACTCTTATCGTAGCAGGCTGTATGGGTGAAAGATTTAAAGAGGAAGTGCTTAAAGAACTTCCTGAGGTTGACGGTGTGTGCGGTACGGGAGATTTTGAAGATATAGTTTCTGTTATTGCAAAGACCAAAGAAAAAAGAGGATTGTATTTAAGCGGTTGTATGAACGCACCGCTTGAAACCAAAGACAGAATACTTGCAACCCCTTCCTATACAGCATACCTTAAAATAGCAGAAGGCTGTGACAATCATTGCACATACTGTGTAATTCCTTCTATAAGAGGTACATACAGAAGCAGAAGCAAGGAAAGTATACTTAGTGAGGCAAAAGCTCTTGCGGAAAAGGGTGTTAAGGAGCTTATAATTATTGCACAGGACACTTCCTGTTACGGAAAGGATCTGTATGGGAAATCTGCACTTGGTGAGCTTGTTAAAGAGCTTGCAGAAATTGAAAAAATCAAATGGATAAGACTTCATTATCTTTACCCTGAAGAAATAACCGATGAATTAATTGAAGTAATAAAATCAACAGATAAAATATTAAATTATTTTGATATACCTCTTCAGCATATATCTGATAAAGTTCTTAAACGAATGGGAAGAAAAACATCAAAAGAGAATATATTAAATCTGTTGAATAAAATCAGAAAAGAAATTCCTGATGCGGTTATAAGAACATCTTTAATAGTGGGTTTCCCTGGTGAAACAGAAGATGATTTTGCTCAGCTTGTTGACTTTGTTAAAGAATATAAAATTGAAAGGGCAGGAGTATTCCCGTTTAGCTGCGAGGAGGGAACTGCGGCTGCAAAGTTAGACGGACAAACAGACGAAGATATA
>JAGARF010000077.1 GCA_017622395.1 Clostridia bacterium
CAGCTGTTATAGCAAATAAAGCGACTGAAAATAGGAATTATAAGTGCACAATTGCAGGCAAGTGCTGTGAAAGCGGAGATTTAATACAGGAAGATACTTTAATACAAAAACCTGTGTCAGGTGATGTACTTGCAGTTCTTTCTACAGGTGCATATAACTATTCAATGGCTTCTAATTATAATAAAATCCCAAGACCTCCTATTGTTATGGTTAGTGATAAGTCGGATTATGTTGCGGTGAGAAGAGAAACATATGAAGATTTACTAAAAAATGAAATATGATATTGAAAAATTCATAAATTAGTGATATTCTATAAAACAGATGTGGAGGGGATTGAAATGAGCAATTATTTACATAAGGACATTGAAACTATGCCCAGAGAAGAAATTGAAAAACTGCAGAGTGAAAGACTTGTAAAACAGGTCAAAAGAATGTATGACAATGTAGAACTATTCAGAAAAAGAATGGATGAAGCAGGACTTACACCTGATGATGTTAAAGGTATAGAAGATTTACATAAATTACCTTTCTCTTATAAACAGGATTTGCGTGATTATTATCCTTATGGGTTGTTTGCTGTACCTATGAATGAGATTGTTAGAGTGCATGCATCAAGCGGAACAACAGGAAAAAAGATTGTTGTTGGTTATACTGAAAATGATTTAACAATGTGGTCAGACTGTGTTGCGAGAATGATGACAGCTATCGGTCTTGGTAAAGACGATTTTGTTCAGGTTTCATATGGATATGGTCTGTTTACAGGCGGACTTGGAGCACACAGCGGTGCAGAAGCAATAGGTGCAACCGTTATTCCTACTTCAAGCGGTAATACACAGATGCAGGTACAGACAATGGTTGACTTCGGAAGTACAGCCCTTTGCTGCACACCATCATATGCTATGTATCTTGGCGAATATATTGCTGAAACAGGCAACAAGGACAACATTAAACTTAAAGCCGGTATTTTTGGCGCAGAGCCTTGGACTGAAGATATGAGAGCTGCCATAGAAGAAAAACTTAACTGTAAAGCATATGACATTTATGGCTTATCTGAAATTATGGGTCCAGGTGTTTCATGTGAATGTGAATATCAATGCGGTATGCATGTATGGGAAGACCATTTTATCCCTGAAATTATTGACCCTGATACAGGTGAGGTTTTACCTGCCGGCGAAAGTGGCGAGCTTGTATTTACAACAATTACAAAAGAAGGATTCCCTCTTATAAGATACAGAACAAAAGATATTTGTTCACTTAATTATGAAAAATGCAAGTGTGGAAGAACTCATGTTAGAATGAAAAAGCCTACGGGCAGAAGTGATGATATGCTTATTATAAGAGGTGTTAATGTATTCCCATCACAGATTGAAGAAGTACTTCTTAAGGTTGGAGAGGGCATTACACCTAATTATCAGATTGTTGTTGACAGAGTAAATAATACAGATACACTTGATGTTTATGTTGAAATGACTGAAGCTTTATTCTCTGATGAAATAAGAGGCGTAGAAAAAATTGAAAAGAAGATTACAGAAGAGCTTCGTTCAATGCTTGGAATAGGTGCAAAAGTACACTTGGTAAACCCAAAATCTATTGCCAGAAGTGAAGGAAAAGCAAAAAGAGTTATTGATAACAGAAAATTAAGTTAGGAGGAATTAATATGAAATTAAAACAGCTTTCTATCTTTCTCGAAAATAAAACAGGCAGACTTGCCGCTGCACTTGATTTACTTGGTAAGAACAATATAAATCTTAGTGCGTTTGCGTTAGCTGATACTACTGAATTTGGTATTGCACGAATGATTGTAGACGACGAAGTTAAAGCCAAAGAAGTTTTAAATGATGCAGGTATCGTTGTTAAAGTTGTTGAAGTTTTTGCTGCCCATGTTGAGGATGAACCCGGAGCACTTGTTGAGCTTCTTAAAAAGCTTTCTGATGGCGGTGTATCTGTTGAATATATGTATGCTTTCTATGGTAAAGGTTCTGATGAAGCATTAATGGTGTTCAAAGTAGATGATATTGCAAAAGCAGAAGAAATAGTTATGTAAATTAAAAGGAGATGATTTCATCTCCTTTTTAAAATTTTCTGATTAATCCTATTACTGTTCCGAGTATTTCGAGTTTTTCGGGATATATAGGCTCATATACAGGGTTTTCCGGCATCAAATACACCTGTTTTTTACTTTTTTTAAGACGCTTGACTGTTGCACTATCTTCAATCATAGCAACTACAATCGCGTTGTTTTCTGCATCGTTTTGTTTTTTTACTATTACCATATCCTTATCGTTTATACCTGCATTTATCATTGAATCGCCTGAAACTTTAAGAATAAATAAATCTTCGCTTGAACTGAAATTTACAGGTAACGGGAAATAATCTTCTATGCTTTCATATGCAAAGACAGGTGTTCCTGCTGTGATTGTGCCTAAAACAGGAACTGATGTGTATGTTGCATCTTTAGC
>JAGARF010000078.1 GCA_017622395.1 Clostridia bacterium
AAAGACAAGCAACTATCATTCTGAGGAAAAATTCACCGTTGTTTGATATGAAAAATTCTTGTGTCATTTCATATACTTCCTTTCATTTTTAAATTCCTCTGTTATCAAATTGAGGTATAAAGCTTTCCTGAGCTGTTTCGCCTTCCTGAATAAAGGCATTATCAATCCCTATACTTAATGCATAAGAAATAATGCGTTCATATTCTTTTGGTGAAAGCTTTCTGTTAATTTCAGGATATTTTTCAACTTGCTTTAAGGGAGTATATTGGTTCATTATACTTAAAACTACTCTTTCTCCGTATTCCTCGTACACATATCTTATTATTGCTTTTGATTCCTGAAGATGCCCCGGCATTAAAAGATGTCTTACAATTACGCCCTTTGTCATCATACCCTCATCATCATAAACAGGTGTACCTTTTTGCGAAACCATTTCTTCAATTGCCGTTTTGGCAACCTGCAGATAGTTTTCAGCATTTGAATATTTTTTTGCGGTTTCATTATCAAAGTATTTAAAATCCGCAAGGTATATATCAACATAATTTTCAAGGCATTTAAGTGTTTCCTTATTTATATAACTGCTTGTGTTAAAGACTATTGGAAGGTCCATTCCATTTGCCTTTGCTATATCAAGTGCTCTTATAATTTCAGGCACAAAATGGTCGCCTGTAACAAGATTTATGTTATGTGCACCTTTTTCTTTCAGTTCACAGAAAATTTCCGCAAGCCTCTCAACTGTTATCTCTTTGCCTGTATCACCTTTTGCGATATCAAAATTCTGGCAAAATACGCATCTTAAACCACATCCTGAAAAGAACACAGTTCCCGACCCTCTTTCACCTGAAATACAAGGCTCCTCCCACATATGAAGCGATGCTCTTGCAACCTTTATTTTATCTGTCTGTCCGCAATAGCCCTTATTTATACTTCTGTCCACATCACAGTTTCTCGGACACAAATTACAATTCATACTGCCTCCCGTATTTTCAATTCATATATTTTGTTTTCTGAAATAATTTTATAGTAAAACTAAAGCGAAGTCAATTAAAATCTGAATTAACGGATTGATTTTTTGTGACCTTTGTGCTATAATGCACTTGATAAGCTGAAAAGATGTGTTCTGTCAGCAAATCATATAAATATTCTGATGTTAAAGATTTTCTAAAACAAAAGGTGCAAAAAATTATATGGAGTTTTTGCGTCCTTTTGAGGACGCATTTTTTATTATGAGAGATTATATTAAAGGTTTAAAAACTGAATATGATTTTAAAGAGCTTTTAGAAAGATTTCCTGACAAAGACTTTTGTGAAAAACTCCGCAAGGATGCAGAAAGCCTTAGAAATGAAGTGTATGGGAAAAAGGTTTTTATACGAGGTCTTATTGAAATCTCAAGCTACTGCAAGAATGACTGTTTTTACTGCGGTATAAGGTGCTCAAACAAAAATGCCCAGAGATACCGTCTTACAAAAGAGGAAATTCTTTCCTGTTGTGAAAAAGGAAACAGCCTTGGCTTTAAAACCTTTGTTCTTCAGGGCGGAGAAGACAATTTCTTTACTGACGATAAAATGTGCGATATTGTTTCTTCCATTAAGGAAAAATATCCTTCCTGTGCTGTCACTTTATCTCTTGGGGAAAAGTCAAAGGAAAGCTACAGGCAGCTTTTTGACGCAGGTGCAGACAGATACCTTTTAAGGCACGAAACGGCAGATACATTCCACTACGGCAAGCTCCATCCTGAAAATCTCACCCTTGAGAACAGAAAAAGATGTCTTTATGATTTAAAGGATATCGGTTATCAGGTGGGGGCTGGGTTTATGGTCGGCTCTCCATATCAGACTGATGAAACAATATCAAAAGATTTAATGTTTTTAAAAGAGCTTGACCCTCATATGGTAGGAATAGGACCTTTCATTTCCCACAAAGACACTAAATTCAAGGACTTTGAAAACGGAAGTGTTGAAAAAACATTGTTTTTACTTTCGGTTATAAGACTTATGCTTCCAAATGTTCTTCTGCCTGCAACTACTGCTCTTGGCACTCTTGCTAAAGACGGCAGAGAAAAAGGAATAATGGCAGGTGCAAATGTTATAATGCCAAACCTGTCCCCTGAGGATACAAGAGAAAAATACAGTTTATACGATAACAAGCTTTCAACAGGCTGTGAGGCTGCAGAAAATCTTGAAA
>JAGARF010000079.1 GCA_017622395.1 Clostridia bacterium
ATATTCAATGTGACTATTAATATACTGCTCCTCAACCTTACTTTCATTGGGCGAAACATATATGCCATCTACAGCAAAAGCCACAGCACCAACCAATATATATATTGCGAAATATGATGCAAACGTTATTAAAGCAGGCTTGATTTTGTTTTTCCTAACAAAAACGATTACAAGAATAGTAATTATCATTATAAGAAAAGGTGCAACCCTATAATAATTCATCCATATAACAGAATCAACAAACCCCGCTCCGGTGTACCCCGAGAATTCTGCAAAGAGCAAATCATATGCACTTAAAGTAACTTCAATAGCTTTTATGAGCATATAAATAACAACATTAACCGCAAGATGATTTACGATAGGTTTGCATCTGGCTAAATCAACTATTGTTCTTTCATCAAACTTAAAATATGATACAAGATATGTTACAACTATTACTACAAGCATAATCATCCAAAGGTATGTTATACTTTCACAGCACATCTGGACAAAAGGTCTTGAGAATACATAAAATCCCACATCTTTGAAAAACAGCGGGTCATTAAGGTTAAAGCTCTGTGCATTTGTAAAAAGTAAAAAGTCAGCAGAAAGCTCATTATTCAAAAACAACGCCGCAAAAAGAGAAAGTGCAATACAGAGAGGTAAAACAATTCTTTTCTTTTCAAGCAAGGGTTGTTTTACGCCTGATTTTTCAAGACATTTTTTCACAATCACAAGCTGTATATAGATTATAAAAAACATAACAAGTGCACTTACAAGATAAATAACCGCACCTGTAATAAGGTCTTTAAAATATACATTTAAAAACTGTGTACCTATTTCTGATATTTCGAGATATTCTCCGTAAAACTTAACAAACAAGGAGAATATAAGCACTAGTACTGCCAAAGCAGAAATAAGTGTAATCTTTAACTTACTGTTTTTATTAACAATAACACCTCAATTAACTGAATATTGCATCTGCAAACTCTTTTGCATTAAAGGGCTGAAGGTCGTCAACCTGTTCCCCTACTCCCACAAACTTAACAGGAAGCTCCTGTTCATTTGAAATTCCTATTATAACTCCGCCCTTTGCTGTACCATCAAGCTTAGTGAGTATTAAACCTGTAAGACCTGTTGACTGTCCAAAAAGCTTCGCCTGTGACAGAGCATTTTGTCCTGTTGTGGCATCAAGCACAAGAAGGATTTCCTTTTTAACCTCAGGCATTTCTCTATCTGCTATTTTTATTATCTTAGCAAGCTCATTCATAAGATTTACTTTATTATGAAGTCTTCCTGCAGTATCACATATAATCATATCTGCGTTTCTGTTTTTAGCAGCCTGAATTGCATCAAAAACAACCGCTCCAGGGTCAGAGCCTTCATTATGCCTTATGATATCACATCCCACTCTGTTTGCCCAGATTTCAAGCTGGTCAGCAGCTGCCGCTCTGAATGTATCTCCTGCAGCAAGAATTACTTTTTTACCTATATTTTTATAGTAATTGGCAATTTTACCGATACTTGTGGTTTTTCCTACACCATTAACACCTACAACGATTATCATAGTTTTTCCGCTAACATCAATACCGCTGTCATTCTCGGACAAAATTTCTGTGATAATATCAACTAGTTTTTCTTTTATAAGCTGAACCTCTGTGATATTCTCCTTTTTTACGATTTCTCTCAACCTGTCCAAAATCATTTCGGTTGTATCAAAACCAACATCAGATAAAATCAAGGTTTCTTCAAGCTCTTCAAAAAGTTCTTCGTCTACAGTTCTGAAATTAGCGAAAATATTGTTAATACCATCAGTAAAACCTGCCTTTGTTTTAGCAAGTCCGTTTTTGAGTTTATCAAAAAATCCCATAATGTGTTCCTTCCTTAGTTGTTAAGAATTTTATCTTCTATATCATTAATATCAAGCTTCAGCAGCTTTGAAACACCCTTTTCAGGCATAGTTACACCGTAAAGCACATCTGCTTCCTCCATAGTACCTCTTCTGTGCGTTATAATTGCAATCTGTGACCTGTCGCTGATTTTTCTTAAGTAGTTTGCAAATCTGTATACATTTACATCATCAAGTGCAGCTTCAATTTCGTCAAGAACGCAAAGCGGTGACGGTCTTACTTCAAGAAGAGAGAACAAAAGAGCAATAGCAATAATTGCTTTCTCACCGCCTGAGAACAATGTCATATTCTGTAGTTTCTTACCCGGTGGCTGTGCTATAATATCAACACCCGATGTAAGAATATTTTCCTCATCAACAAGAACAAGCTCTGCATGACCGCCGTTAAAAAGCTCTTTAAACACCCTTGTGAATGTTTTATTAATGATATCAAGCTGTTCTGTAAACTGCTTAATCATTAATGTTTCCATTTCTTTAATAATGTTGGTTAGGGATTTCTTAGCATTTTCAAGATCATCACGCTGTTTTGTTAAAAATTCATATCTTTCATTAACCTGAGCATATTCCTCTATTGAATTCACATTAACATTGCCAAGCGCTCTGATTTTATTCTTTACAGATGTAACATATTTCTGCAATTCATTTAAGTTTTCAACATCTTTTCTGTATTCTTGAGCTGTTACATATGTAAGCTCATACTCATCCCAAAGTCTTGAATTGATATTGCCAAATTCAGCTTCTTGTCTTATAATTTTTTCTTCAACTCTTGTCTGTTCCTGAGCAAGAAGTACAAGCTTTTCGTTACACTCTTTAGTTTCAT
>JAGARF010000080.1 GCA_017622395.1 Clostridia bacterium
ACTAACCGAGTTCAGAAATTCAATGACTGCAGAACAAAAGATGTCAGCAGAAGAGAATTATACATCGTGGAAGGTGACTCCGCTCTCGGTTCATGTAAGCTTGCCCGTGATGCTGAATTTCAGGCTATTATTCCTGTAAGAGGTAAAATCCTTAATTGCTTAAAAGCTGACTATAACAAAATTTTCGCAAGTGAAATTATAACAGACCTTATTAAGGTTTTAGGTTGTGGTGTTGAGGTGCAAACCAAGGCAATTAAAGATCTCTCTACCTTTGATATAAACAATCTTCGCTGGAGCAAAATCATAATTTGTACCGATGCCGATGTTGACGGATTTCAGATAAGAACTCTTATCTTAACAATGATATATTCATTGATGCCAACTTTAATTAAAGAGGGTAAAGTGTTTATTGCCGAATCACCATTGTTTGAAATTAATACAAAAAAACAGACTTATTTTGCATACAATGAAGCTGAAAAAGTTGAAATACTTGCAAAAATAGGTGATGAAAAGTATGATCTGCAGCGTTCTAAAGGTCTTGGTGAAAACCAACCTGATATGATGAGGCTTACGACTATGGCACCTGAAACAAGAAGACTTATAAAAGTTATGCCGCAGGATGAGGAAATAACAAAACAGATGTTTGAGCTTCTTCTTGGCGATAATTTAGAGGGAAGAAAAGAACATATTGAAAACTTCGGTTCAAAATATCTTGAGCTTGCGGATATTTCTTAAGGAAGGGGGAGAATAAATGAATTTCACAGAACAAAAAATTGCTGAAACACTTGAAACTAATTATATGCCATATGCTATGAGTGTTATTGTATCAAGAGCAATCCCTGAAATAGACGGATTTAAGCCTGCACACAGAAAGCTTTTATATACAATGTATAAAATGGGTCTTATAAACGGAAAGCTTATCAAATCTGCAAATATAGTTGGACAAACTATGAAATTAAATCCCCACGGCGACGGTGCAATCTATGAAACAATGGTAAGACTTACCGAGGGAAACGCTTCACTTTTGCATCCCTTAGTTGAATCAAAAGGTAACTTTGGTAAACATTATTCAAGAAATATGGCATATGCTGCATCAAGATATACAGAAGCAAAGCTTGGAAGTATATGTAAAGAACTCTTTGATAATATAGACAAAGATGCTGTTGATTTTCAGGACAACTACGATGCAACAATGAAAGAGCCAACACTTTTACCTGTTACTTTCCCCAATATTCTTGTAAATCCTAACGAGGGTATTGCTGTTGGTATGGCAAGTAAAATCTGCAGTTTTAACTTAAGAGAAATATGTGATACAACTATAGCACTGCTTCGTGACGAAAACCACGATATTTTAACCACCTTAAAAGCACCTGATTTCCCGGGCGGAGCTCAGTTGCTTTATGATGAAGATGCATTAAGAGAAATCTACAAAACGGGAAAAGGCAGTTTTAAACTGAGAAGTAAATATAATTTTGATAAAAAGAACGGTATTATTGAAGTTACCGAAATTCCATATTCAACAAATGTTGAGGCGATAATTGATAAAATTGTTGAGGGAATTAAAGGCGGTAAATATAAAGAAATTACTGATGTAAGAGACGAAACAGACATTCACGGTCTCAAAATTGCTATAGATGTTAAGCGTTCAACTGATGTTGATAAGCTTATGATGATTTTATTTAAAAACACCACACTTCAGGATACTTTTTCCTGCAATTTCAATATTTTGGTTAACAGTGTACCTAAAGTAATGGGTGTAAGGGAAATTCTCCTTGAATGGATCAAATTCAGAATGCAATGTGTTAAAAGAACTCTTGCTTTTGATTTAAAAAAGAAACAGGACAGACTTCATCTCTTAAGAGGTCTTGAAAAAATTCTTCTTGATATTGATAAAGCCATTGAAATCATCAGAAAAACCGAAAAAGATGCAGATGTTATACCTGCACTTTGCAAAGGCTTTGGTATCGATGAAATTCAGGCGGGCTTTGTTGCAGAAATTAAACTTAGAAATTTAAACAAAGAATATATTCTTAAAAATATCAGCGAAATTGCAGATATAGAAAGAGAAATAGAAGAAATAACTATGACGCTTGAAAGTGACCGCAGAATTAAAAGAGTTATTTCAAAAGAACTAGAAACTATCAGCAAAAAATATGGAAAAGACAGAGAAACAGAAATTATAACTGAATATGAACAAACATCGACTGTCGCATCTGACAAATTTGTTGAAAGCTATCCTTTAAGAATGTTCTTAACCGAACAGGGTTATATTAAGAAAATTTCTCACGCATCACTTAATGCGTCGTTAAGAGTTGCAGGTGAACAGAAATTCAAGGAAGATGACAGACTTCTTCAGGAATTTGATGCTGACAATAAGGATGACTTACTGTTATTTACAAATAAATGTAATGTATACAAGCTTAAAATTAACGACATCCCCGATACTAAAGCAAGTCAGCTTGGTGAATATTTTGCAAACCTTGTTGATATCGAAGAAGGGGAGAGAGTTAAGTGTATTGTTGCAACATCTGATTATAAGGGTTATATGATGTTCGGCTATACTGACGGCAGAGTTTGCAAAGTACCATTATTATCATACGAAACAAAAACAAATAGAAAGATGCTTCAGAAGGCATATTCTGCTCATTCTCCGCTTATAAATGCTGTTCATATTTTTGAGGACTGTGATTTTGTTGCATACGGTAGTAATGATAAGATTATGGTATTTAACTCCGTAATGGTGCCTGAAAAAACTACTAGAAGTTCGCAAGGTGTTAAAACCTTTAACCCTGGCAAGAGAGGCACTATGATTGATTTTAAGACCTATGAAGCTTCAGGACTTACTGATTCAAAAGGATACAGAGCACGAAATCTGCCTGCTGCAGGAAGTAAAGTTCTTACCATAAAAGATAAAGGTATGGAACAAATTTCACTTATTGACGAATAACTTTAACCCCGCCATATAGCGGGGTTAATTATCGAGGTTAAAATGATTTATGAAAACATAGTAAAAGGAACATTTATATCAAGACCAAACCGTTTTATTGCATATGTTCTTATTGATGGTAAAGAAGAAATCTGCCATGTAAAAAACACAGGCAGATGTAAAGAATTACTGTATGAAGGTGCAGAAGTATATCTGCAAAAAGCATCTTCTGAATTAAGAAAAACGAAATATGACCTTATCTCAGTTAAAAAAGGTAATAAATTAATAAATATAGATAGTCAGGCTCCTAACAAAGTGTTTTATGAATGGGTCAAATACAGCGGTTATTTCAAAGGCATAAAGTATATAAAACCTGAAACCAAGTATTTAAACTCAAGATTTGACTGCTATATAGAAACAGCTGACAAAAAAATATTTATAGAAGTAAAAGGTGTTACTCTTGAAAAGGACGGGGTTGTAATGTTTCCTGATGCTCCAACGGAAAGGGGAGTAAAACACATCAACGAACTATGTCAAGCTGTTAGAGACGGATATGATGCATATATATTTTTCGTTATACAAATGAAAGATGTTAAATTTTTTACTCCAAACAGAAATACACATCCTGAATTTGCTGATGCACTTATAGAGGCGGAAAAACAAGGTGTTAAAATTAAATGTTTAAATTGCATCGTAACTGAAAACAGCCTTAAAATAGATAATTTCATAAAATATGAGCCATCAATTTAGATGGCTCACGATTTTAAATATCAAGTTTTAAATCATTTTCTTTAATCCAGCCGATTTTTCTTAATATCTCGCTGAAAATCACTGTAATAACAGCAGGTAAAATAAATGATATCATAACAAGTCCAAACCAATCCATTGCAGTTATGGCAACCTTTGCTCCGTTTGCTATATCATTTATCCATCCTGTATAAACACCAATTTGTCCAACTAGACCACATGTTCCCATACCTGATGAAATTGCTGCGCCATTCATTTCAAGCTTGAAAATACAGGTTGAGATAGGTCCGCAAATTGCAGATGAAAGAATAGTAGGTATCCATATTTTTGGGTTTTTAACTATGTTACCCATTTGAAGCATACTTGTTCCAATGCCTTGTGCAAATAATCCGCCTACTTTATTTTCTTTATAGCTCATAACCGCAAAGCCAACCATCTGACAGCAGCAACCGGCAAGTGCCGCACCACCTGCAAGACCTGTTAAGCTGAGAGCCGCACATATTGCTGCAGAGCTGATAGGAAGGGTTAATGCAATACCAATTACAACAGAAACAATAATACCCATTATAAACGGTTCTTGAACAGTTGCCCACATAATAGCTTTACCAACTGCACTTGCTACCTGTCCTATGTACGGTGCCACATATATAGAAAGCAGAGAGCCGACTAAAATTGTAACAAGAGGTGTTACGAGAATATCAACTTTTGTTTCTTTGCTTACAAGTTTACCAAATTCAGCAGCAATTATTGCAATAAATAATACTGCCAAAGGTCCGCCGGCACCTCCCAAAGTATCAGCAGCATAACCAACAGTTGCTAAAGAAAACAAAACAAGTGCCGGTGCTTTTAATGCATAACCGATTGCAACAGCCATTGCTGCACCTTTAACAGAAGAAGCGTATCCGCCAATCTGATTAAGTATAGGCATTGATAACTGAGTACCTAATGTGTTAAGAATTGTACCGATAAGTAATGATGCAAACAAACCCTGAGCCATTGCACTCATTGCGTCAATTCCATATGCCTTGAGAGAAATGTTAATTTGCTTTTTTTGTAAGAAATTTTTGATTTTATTCACATTTATCACTCCTTTGATAAGGAATTATACAACTGTATTTAAAATTTGTCAAATAATATTGAAAAATTAGTTAAAAGTTGTTATAATATCCAAGAGGTGTGAAATGAAAATCAAATCAATTAAAAGCTTATTAATCCTTGCTGTTGTATTTGTAGTTGCGTTTATAATAAATCACGGCACGGCAATGTTTAACCCTGTTGAAAAAATTGATGGGTTTGAAATACATTACATAGATGTAGGACAGGCTGATGCCACGGCTGTTTTCTTACCTGATGGTAAAACAATGCTTATTGACGGTGGTAACAGCGGAGATGGCATTATCATTAAAAAGCATCTGAAAAGATATGGAATAAAAAGAATTGATTACATAGTATCAACCCATCCTCATGAAGATCACATTGGTGGCTTATCATATGTTATAAACAACTTTGATATAGGCGAAATCTATATGCCTAAGGTTTCATATGATTCTGCTATATATACTCAGCTTTTGGAAACTATAAGCTCATATGGATATACGATAAATTCTGCCAAAAAAGGAGTATGTATAACCGAAAATGATGAGTATAAAGCAGAAATCCTCTCGCCAATACGTGATGAATATGATGATATGAACCATTACAGTGTCATAATGAAGCTTACTTATAAAAATACCTCATATTTGTTTACGGGTGACGCAGAAGTTGTCAATGAAAAAGATTTATCCGGTGATATTTCTGCTGATGTTTTAAAAGTTGGGCATCACGGCTCAGATACATCTTCCTCAGAAGACTTTTTGGACAGAGTGAACCCTGAAATTGCAGTAATCCATGTAGGTAAAAACAACAGTTATAATCATCCACACAATGTTGTTATAAAAAGACTTAATGAAAGAAACATAAAAATATTAAGAACTGATATGGACGGGACAATAATAATTAAGTCTGATGGTATAAACATAACATACGAAGGAGCAAGAAAATGATTTTTTATCTTGACAGGATAGAAGCAGATATGTGCGTTTTTATATGCGAAGGCAAAACAATAAATATACCAAAGTCACTTATTCCGGATTGCAGAGAAGGGGACAAGTATGAGTTTATTAAAAGCACAGACGCAACCAACCTAACAAAAAATGAAGAACTTGTAAAAAAACTTTTTAAATAGGTGATAATTTGAAGGAAATATACTTTGATAATAGTGCTACAACTAAAATATCAGCAAAAGCACTTGAAAAATATAAAATAATATCAGAAACTTTATATGCAAATCCTGCTTCTCTCCACAAAGCAGGCTTTAATGCAGAAAAAGAAATAGACATTGCAAGAAAAACAGTTATGAAAGCTCTTGGTGCTAAAAATGAAAAAGAAATCATTTTTACATCAGGAGGAACAGAAAGCGACAATATCGCAATTTTAGGTTCTGTGCTTGCAAGACACAGAGAAGGAAAGCATATAATTACTTCTAAAACAGAACATCACGCAGTACTTGATTGTTTTAAATTTCTTGAAAGCAGAGGATATGAGGTTACATATCTTAATGTTGATAAAACAGGAATTATAGATATTGAACAATTAAAAAATTCTGTCAGGGATGATACTATCCTTATCAGTGTTATGGCAATGAACAATGAAACAGGAATTGTTCAACCTATAAACCAAATAAAAGAACTCGCAAAAAATGCTACTCTGCACACTGATGCAGTACAGGCATTCGGTAAGCTTGATTTAATAAAAATTAATGCAGATTTAATAAGTGTTTCAGCACACAAGGTTCACGGACCTAAAGGTGTTGGTGCACTTTATATAAAAAGTGGTACAAAAATTAAAAATACGGTTTTTGGCGGAGGTCAGGAATGGAATCTGCGTTCAGGAACATTAAATGTACCAGGGATTTGTGCTTTTGGTTGTGCAGTTGAAGAGCTTATTGCAGAATTTGAGTATAATAACAACAAATTTACAGAACTTTATGATTATTTTGTCAAGAGACTTACTGAAATAGAAGATGTTGTATTCAATTCATATGTTCAAGGTAATATAATAAATGTATCTTTTGTAGGCATAAGGGGAGAAGTACTCCTGCATTATCTGGAAGAAAAAAATATATATATTTCAACAGGCTCAGCCTGCAATGCAAAGTCAACAAAAATCAGTTATGTCTTAGATGCAATGAATATTGATAAAACTGTTGCCGAAGGTGCTGTAAGAATTTCACTATCAAAATACAATTCTGTCGATGAAATAGATTGTGTGGTAGAAGAGATAAAAAAAGGTGTAGAATTACTTCGTAAATTCAAAAGGAGATAATAATGAACAAAATAATTTTACTTAAGCTTGGAGAAATTGTACTTAAAGGCTTAAACAGAAAAAAATTTGAAGATAAATTGATTAACAATATCAGAGGCGTTCTCAAAGGTGAAGAATATAATTGGAAAATTGCACAATCTACAATATACATCTTACCAAAAGATAACTTCAATTTTGAAGCATCAATTGAGAAAATGAAGAATGTTTTTGGAATAGTTTCTATTGTTATAGCAAATGAACTTCCTAAAGATATGGATAAAATATGCGATGAAGCTCCAAAATTACTCAAAGAACTTCTGAGCGGGGCTAAAACCTTTAAATGTGAAAGTAAAAGG
>JAGARF010000081.1 GCA_017622395.1 Clostridia bacterium
AAGAACAGATTACTACAGCTATGATTCCAGAGGAAATGTCACATATACAAAGCAGGAACAAAGTAAAGGGAAGTATGCAGAAACAGAGTATGAATACGAAAAATGTTATCCTGTTTCGGTTACATACAAAAATATTGAAGATGCTGACGGAGCAAAGGAAAACATAACAATAAAATATGAACATGACAGCTTTGGTAATGTAATAAAAGAAATTCACCCCGACAGCGGAGAAATAAACTATGTATTTGATAAGAAAAACAGACTGGTAAAAGAAATTACAGAGGACGGCTCTTTCAGGTCATACATTTATGATGATAAAAATAACACAATAGTTACAAATGATGCAGAAAACGGCTCATTTCTTTATGAGTATGACGAATTTGGCAGACTGTTTAAGGTTACAGACAATGTAACAAAAGAAAAAGTGTTAATAAGAGAGTATGACGAAAAAGGCTTGTTGATATCCGAAACCGATTTTAATAATACTGTCACAAAATATACATATGACAGACTTAACAGACTTACAGATGTAACAATTTATGATGAAAGCGGAGCGGTGATGTCCCACAAAAATATTGAGTATAACGAAGCATACGATATGGGCGATAAAAAAGGTATAATGCTCACTCTTACTCAGGGGGACAGAAAAACACAGTATATTTTTGATTACAGAGAAAACCTTCTGTCACAGACTATGTTCGGTAAAGATGATTTCAGGACAATAAATTATACCTATGACCTTTCGGATAACAATATCAGTATTTCATCACCTATGGGAAAAGTGCAGGAATTTCAATATGACATTTTCGACAATGTAATTTTGTCTGTAACAGACGGTATTGAAAATTCCTTTGAATATGATTATTTCGGCAACCTTATTTCCGAAACCAACGGAGAAAATGAAACTGTATATTACACATACGATGCACTAAACCGTAATACAAAAATCAAAACTCCTTATACTGCAAAAGACACATTTTATGAAAATAAGATGTATTATGATTTCAGGGGAAATCAAATTAAGGCCGTAGACGGTGAAGGAAATGTAACCGAATTTATTTATAACAAAAGAGGTTTTTTAACAGAAAGTATTTCCCATATTTCAGGCAGTGAAAAAATGTATACTTTTTATGAGTATGATAATGAGGGCAGACAAACAAAGGTTTCCTACGGAAATGATGCAAATAACTTAATGTCACACACCTATGAATACAATCATCTGGGACAAAATACAAAATTAACCGACAATTTGGGTAACTCAACCCTGTATGAATACGATTTTAACGGAAATCTTCTCCTTACCGTTGACAGAAACCAAAATAAAATATATAATTTGTATGACGGTTTGGGAAGACTTGTTAAAACCTCTGCAGACAATGCAGAAGATATTGTTTATACATACAATATATATTCTCAGCCTGAAACAGTTACTTTCGGTAATGAGAAAACGGTGTTTACATATTCACCCTATGGTGAAATAGTAAACAGAGCCGTTAATAATGTTAATCATTCATACAGCTATGATGCTGACTCCAATTTAATAAGCTATGCTATGTCAAAGGATAATGAACAGGAAATGTATATGTCCTATGAGTATGACAGCTTAAACAGATTAAAAGCTGTTATCTCCCCTCTTGGCAGAGTAAGATATACTTATGATAAAGCAAACAGGCTTATTGATGAAGAAAGCTCTAACGGTGTTCAGACCTCTTATGATTTTTACCCGTCAGGTAACATAAGAAGAATTACATACCATAACAACGGCACAGTTACAGATAAGCTTTATTATGAGTATGACAAAGTCGGTAACAGATTAGTTGAACAAAATGATGAATATATAAAAGAATATACATATGACGGTATAAACAGACTTATATCATCAGATAAAGACAGAGAATATTATACCTATTATGAATATGACCTATTTAACAACCTAAAAACCGTATATGAGCTTACAAACGGTGAAACATATAAAACAATATATGAATATGACAAAAACAACCGTCTTGTATTTAAGTCTGATGATACCACAGCTTCATTTTATGAGTATGACAATAAAGGAAATCTTATAAAGACAAGAGAAACAGACTATGACAGGGAAACAGAAACCCTTTACTTCTATGACGGCTATAACAGACTTTCTGAAATACTTAAAGACGATAATATCATAAGCTATACATATGATTATGATGGTATAAGAAACTCAAAAACAATAAACGGAATAAAAACTGCCTTTATTACAGATAACGGCAATGTTATAGCTGAATATACAGAAGAAAAATCAAACCGCTATTTCAGAGGCAACTCTTTAATAGGGTCTGTAAACGAACTAAACGAAGGATTTTACTATAGCAGAAATGCTCACGGAGATATTATATCTCTCCTTGATTACAAAGGTGACAGCCTCAATGATTACAGCTATACCGATTGGGGAGCAATCGAAGAAACAGCAGACCAAAATTTCTTCGGCGGACAGTTCAAAAACCTCTGGCAACAGGAAACAGAAACCAAATATGAAACACCATTTTCATACGCAGGGGAGTATCAGGATTTGTGCAGTGGACTCATTTATCTGCGTAACAGGTACTATGATCCAAGCATAGGTAGGTTTATAACAGAGGATCCTGCAAGAGATGGATTGAATTGGTATATTTATTGCGGAAACAATTCAGTGAATTATGTAGATCCATTGGGCTTGGCGCCTTCGGAAATGGAAGCGGCATTAATATCAGAACATATTTATAAATGGGATAAAAATAGTGCTAAAGATAAGAGAATTGTATCAGGTTGGAGATTAATAGATACCTTCTATGGCAGAGAAGACATGAAAATGGGTATTTATATTCGTGAAGGGGAAGATTGGCAAAACCCGACAGAATATGTGGTTGCATTTAAGGGAACAACTTGGTATGAATTAAATGAATGGAAAAATAATGCAGAACAGTTGTTATCACCCAAATCAGCGGATATGTGGGATGCTATTAATTATGCATGCGGTTTTGCTAATGGAAAATCACAAGAAATAACTTTTGTGGGGCATTCAAAAGGTGGTGCAGAAGCAGCATCGGCAGCAGTAGCGACAAACAAAAATGCAATGATATTTAATCCCGCTACATCGAATTTGTCTGATTATGGTTTGAGCGCATCAACCTATACGGCAGATATGACAGCCTTTATTGTAAAAGGAGATATCGTAAATTATCTAGAGGGATGGTTTAGTGTGCCCATAGATAAAGCTGTTGAACTTCCTCAACAATATGGTGGACACTGGTACGAAGGTTGGCAGACGAATACAGTTCAAAGAATATTAAATCATTTAATGCCTTCTGTAAAAAATGCATTAATGGAGAAAGGTTATCGATGAAAAAATTTATTATAATTATTGTGCTTTGCTTGGGTCTTGCAAGTCTGGTTTTGACTGGATTAACGTTTATGAAAATGTTTCCTCAAAAACCAACAATAAAATACGGAGAATTTCCTTTTTGCTTAATATATGAGATTGATGGAAAAACAATTGAGGTAAAAGATACATTGATATGTGAATATGAAGGATTTGCAGCTGATGCTGCACAAGGCTTTTACCGAACATGGAAATCATCTTTGAAAAGCGGAAAAACAAGAATCACATTATTTCAAAACCAAGAATTAGAAATCTTCTTCACGCCAAATATTAATCATTGGGAAGCAGGTGCATTCTATATGGGAGATAATGAGATTTACGATGAAATAAATATTCCGTTTCCTAATGCATGGTATACCAATGATTTGGAAAGCAAACGATTAAATGCATACATAATATCTGCAGATGAAATGCTGGAAAAATACAAAATCAAATTATTAAGTTGGGAAATTAATCCGCCTATAAAGAATACTTTTAACTAACAAACAACAATCAATGATTTCACTCAGAGAGGTAGATGTAAAGTCTGCCTCTCTATTTTTTTGAAAAAGACAAGGGGACGGTTCTACTGTCTTGACTAAATGATTTTGAGAGCGGTTTTCCGCTCTCTTTTTATGCTGTTTTTCTCCTTACCGTTGACAGAAACCAAAATAAAATATATAATTTGTATGACGGTTTGGGAAGACTTGTTAAAACATCGGCAGATAATTCAGATGATATTGTATACACATATAATATGTATTCTCAGCCTGAAACAGTTACTTTCGGTAATGAGAAAACTGTATTTACAGAAGACAAGGGGACGGTTCTATGTCCCAATTAAAAAGGTTGCAGGAGCAAGCTCCTGCAACCTTTTATATCAATACAGGCTGAATTTGTTCACCCTTCAGGGCGAAGTTCAAGGTTTCTTCAATTTTATCCATATGAGCAACCAGCGAGGTTTGCTTGTTTATGGGGTCATCCTGACCAAAGGGGACAAAATACACATTTTTCATATTCAAAAGCACACCTATGTTTTTTGCGGAATTTGAAAGCCCGTCATTGGTGGAAACTCCTATAATAAGGGGTCTTTTATTACGAAGATGTGCCTTTGCCGCCATTGTAACCGAGCTGTCGGTTACGCCGTTTGCAAGCTTTGCAAGGGTGTTTCCTGTGCAGGGTGCAATAATCAAAGCATCTAACAGCTTTTTCGGACCTATAGGCTCTGCTCCTGTAATAGTGCTTATAACCTTATGCTTACAGATTCCCTCAACCTCATCTGTAAGGTCCCTGGCTTTGTTAAAGCGGTTATCTGTAGAGTACACCGTTTCGCTCATAATGGGGATAATATCAAGTCCTGTTTCCTTTAAATTTTTAAGGACAGCAGTGCATTTTCCTATAGTGCAGAATGAACCGCACATTGCAAAACCGATTACCATTTGCTTACCCCCTTCCTATAGCTTAAGATGTCTTAAAATGCAGTTCAAAATTTCAATGCCCGCACTTTCGGGAGAAATTTTTCCCGGAAGGGAAGCACCAAGCTCAAAGTTAAGGTCTTTTGCATTTTCAATGTCAAAGCCGTAAGGGGCAGAGGCAAGCTCTAAAATATAACAGTCTTTTTTTACGGTAGATATTTCTTTTTCAAGAACTCTTGCAGGGACTGTGTTTATAATAACATCATATTCATAAAGACTTCCAAGGCTGTATATATCTGCAGCTTTAAAACACAGGGCATCAACAAGTGCCATATCCTTTCTGCTTCTTAAAGCAACCGTTACATCATCTGCAAAGGGCTTTAAAAGATATGCAAGACATTTGGCAATTCGTCCGAAACCGCATATTAAAATTTTGCAGTCCTTTAAGGATTTTTTTGTTCCCCTTATAATAAAGGGTATTGCTCCCTCGGCAGTTAAATAGGCATTTTTAGATTTAAGTCTTTCGGATTTATAATAATCTATAATACTGCAAGGCGATTTAAGATTTATAATGTTTGGAATGTTTCCGCCGAAAATAATTGACTTTTTATTTATGTTTTCAAATAATTCATCAAAGGTTATATCTGTGTTTTTTATTGTTACACCGTCTGAGGTTATGGGCAGGGGAAGAATAATAGCATTAACCCCCGTTGTGCAGTCCAAAAGACCTGCGTTTTCACCGAAAACCTTAACAGTGTAGCCTTTTTCCTCAAGACAGCGGGCGATGCAGGCTTGCCGTACATCTCCGCCAATAACAGAAAAGACCATAGAAAATACTCCTTTTCAAAGATATTTCTCTACAGTCTTATTATATGTTAATTTAT
>JAGARF010000082.1 GCA_017622395.1 Clostridia bacterium
AAGCACTGGAATCAAAGCACCTTTTGAATCTTTGTGTTTTGCGATAACTTCCATAAGTTTCGCTTCCTGCTCTTTTGTTCCGTTAAATGCAGGTACCTGTTTTTCTGACATTTTTATGCCCCCTTTTTAATAATTGCATTAACACTTTAGATTATAACATAAATCTACACAAAAAGCTATAGTAATCTAAAAATAAAATCATTATATTTTTATTGTTTTTGTGCGTTTTTAACACCATTTTATACCGAAAATGATAAATGTGCAACCTCACATTGTGAGAATGCACATTTTAGATTATTCAACTACAATTTTGTAATGTTTTTTCTTACCAACTCTTACTATAGGAGTACCATTTGCAAAATCTGCATCGGTAAGTTTAAATTCTATTGTTTCAACACGGGCATCATTTACATAAACACCGCCCTGCTGAATAAGTCTTCTTACTTCCCCTTTTGAAGGAAGAGCTTTGCCTGCAACAAGAATATCAATAAGCGGGTTTTCAACCTCTGCTTTTGAAATTACAATAGTAGGTGCATTAGCATCAGCAGTACCTTTTGTAAAGAGTGCTTCAGCAGCAGCTTTAGCCTTGTTAGCTTCTTCTTCGCCATGAACAATTTTTGTAATTTCATATGCAAGAAGTGCTTTAACTTCATTAAGCTGTGCACCTTCATAGCTTTCGTATTTTTTAAGTTCTTCCACAGGGATAAATGTAAAGATTTTAATCAGCTTGTTAACATCATTATCTGAAACATTTCTCCAATACTGATAAAATTCATACGGTGAACATTTTTCTGCATCAAGCCAGAGAGCACCTTTTTCTGTTTTACCCATTTTTTTGCCTTCTGATGTTGTGAGAAGCTGCATTGTAAGGCCATATACTTCCTTACCCTGGAACTTTCTAACAAGGTCAATACCACCTAAAATATTAGACCACTGATCATCTCCGCCAACCTCAAGATTACAGCCGTATTCTCTGTTAAGCTGTAAGAAGTCATAGCTCTGCATAAGCATATAGTTAAACTCAATAAATGAAAGACCTTTTTCAAGTCTTGTCTGGAAACATTTAGCACGGAGCATTTCGTTTACTGAGAAATGCACACCGATTTCTCTTAAAAATTCGATATAATTAAGTTTTAAGAGCCAATCGCCATTATCAACCATAATAGCTTTACCATCTGAGAAATCAATAAATCTTGAAAGCTGTTCTTTAAATTTAGCACAGTTTGCCTCAATCTCTGGTCTGCCCATAATTCTTCTCATATCTGTTTTTCCTGTAGGGTCACCAACCATAACAGTACCGCCGCCGATAAGAGCGATTACTTTATTTCCTGCATCCTGAAGATGCTTCATTGCTATCATAACAAGAAGGTGACCTACATGTAAGCTGTCTGCTGTAGGGTCAAAACCAACATAAAAAGTTGCTTGTCCGTTATCGATAAGTTCTTTAATTTTTTCTTCGTTTGTCATTTGTGCAAGCATACCTCTTGCACGCAATTCTTCAAATTTACTCATAAGTATAACTCCTCCGATTATTAAAAGTTTCCTTTAGCAAGCTCATTGATATCTATATCAAAGCTTTCACCCGTTTCCATATTTTTGCATTTTGCTTTCATCTGTGAAATTTCGTCCTCGCCTAAAACAACAGAGAATTTCGCTCCTATTTTATCTGCATATTTCATCTGTGCTTTTACAGACTTACCAAGATGGTCAAATTCCGCTGAAACATTATTTTTTCTTAGGGCTGTCACGCACTTAAAAGCAAGTGCTGTTGCTTCTTCTCCCATTGATGCAACATAAAGTTTTGGTGCAGGTTTATCAGCAGTTA
>JAGARF010000016.1 GCA_017622395.1 Clostridia bacterium
AAAAAGTTTATAGAAAAAGAATTCAAAAGGATTGTATAAATGAAAAAAATACCACTTGTTGTGCTTATGGGGCCTACGGCATCAGGCAAGACGGCTATGGCGGTTGAAATATGCAAAAAGTATGACGGAGAGGTTGTAACAGCCGATTCAATGCAGGTATATAAGTTTATGGATATAGGAACTGCAAAGCCAACTGTCGATGAAATGCAGGGAATAAAGCATCATATGATTGACTTGGTTGAGCCAACAGAAAATTACAGTCTTGCAGATTATGTAAAAGAGGCAAAGGCTGTTATCGAAGATATACACTCAAGAGGAAAGCTCCCTGTGCTTGCAGGGGGGACGGGACTTTATATAGACACTTTAACTCAGAATGTTGAGTTAAGTGACGGTGACAAGGATGATGCTCTCAGGGCAGAGCTTACAGAGCTTGCAGAAAAAGAGGGGGAGGACAGACTCTTTGAAATTTTAAGAGAGATTGACCCTATGTCCTGTGAAACCATTCATAAAAACAATATAAAAAGAGTTATAAGAGCTATAGAGTTTTTTAAGACAACGGGAATAAGACAAAGCGAGCATATAAAAAATACTGTAAGAAACTCACCTTTTGATATGACAAAAATCTGCCTGTCCTGGGACAGAGATGTTCTTTATGACAGAATTAACAGAAGAGTTGATATGATGTTTGATATGGGGCTTGCAGATGAGGTTGAAAAGGTGAGAAATATGGGGGTTAATATGTCTAACACCTCTATGCAGGGTATAGGCTATAAAGAAGTTTTCCCCTATCTTGACAAAAAAGTTTCTCTTGAAGAAACAAAGGATATTATAAAGCAGGGAACAAGAAGGTATGCAAAAAGACAGATAACCTGGTTTAAAAGAGAAGAAAATACAAGCTTTGTTCCGGCAGAATTTAATGTTATAAATAAAATTTTAAAGGAGAATTGTTATGAGTAAATCAACTAATTTACAGGATGCGATTTTAAACTATGTGAGAAAAGAGAAAGCTTTTGTTTCTATTTACCTTACATCGGGACTTCATTTTAAAGGCAATGTAATCGGCTTTGATAACTTTGTTATTATTTTAGATTGTGACGGCAGACAGCAGATGATTTACAAACACGCAGTTTCAACAGTTGTTCCGGGAAAGAGTATCAGAATAGATAAACTTTTATCAGACGGAGAAGAATAAATGAAAAAAGCAAATAAGGTGGTTGCCTTTATTATGGCAACAGCCCTGATTTTGCTGTTGTTTTATAATGTTTATATGCACTTTGAAAACGAGGACAAGACTCAGCTTGCAATAATGGGAACAATAGAAACCTCTGTTCCTGTTGTGGGATATGTTGTAAGGGATGAGGTGGTTCTTGTACCTGACGACGGTAGAGTTATAAGCAGTGTGAAAACCAACGGTGAAAGAGTGGCAAAAGGTGAGCTTGTGGCACTTGTTTATAATAACGAAATTGATTATGAAACAAGGGCAAGACTTGCAGATATAAATGAACAGATAGAAAAATTAAAAGAGCTTAAGGGACAGACAAGCGAAAACGAGACATCAGGAAAATTTGACTCTAAAATAAGAACCTATGTAGGAAATCTTATAGTTAATGCCCACAAAGGTCAGGGCGGAGGCCTTTTTGATGCAACAGTTCAGCTTGAAGATGCGTTTTCTGCAAAGCTTGCATCTAAAAGCGATGATGTTAACACCGCAATTAAACAGCTTCAGGAAGAAAAAGCTCAGATTGAGCAAAGCGTTGCAGGAGAAAAGAGTAATGTCTACGCAAGCCAGGCAGGAGTGTATCTTACAGCCTTTGACGGATATGAGGG
>JAGARF010000083.1 GCA_017622395.1 Clostridia bacterium
GGAACTTCTCAAGAAAGGGAAGAAGATAAGGAGGTTTGTATAATCCCCTGCAAAGAAATTCACGATATTTTCGTTTGCGGTGCTGAACATAAAAACAAATCAAGCTACACCTGGAATGAAATATCAAAAGAACCTTTAATTCTTCTTGAAGAAAATTCTTCATCGAGAAAATTTATAAACGAAAAATTCTCAGAAAAAAACATAGAGCTTAAACCTCATATAGAAATTGCGGCACATGAGCTTTTAATAAAATTTGCATCTATCCATTTAGGTGTTTCCTGTGTTGTTAAAGAATTTTCACTTGATGCTCTCAATCAGGGAAAAATCAGAGAAATGCGCCTCAATCCCCCGCTCCCTCACAGAAGTGTTGGATGTGCCTACCTGAAACACAGTCCTCTTTCTTCACCTGCGCAAGCTTTTATAAACTTGATATCAGCACAAAAAAAATAAGCCTTTCGGCTTATTTTTTTAAAATTTGAAATAGTTTTTAGCATTATTGTAGCAAACACCCTGAACAATTTCTTTAAGGATTTCTTCATCGTTTGGATATTCGCCGTTATCAACCCAAGTGCCGATAAGATTACAGAATATTCTTCTGAAATATTCGTGTCTTGTGTATGATACAAAGCTTCTTGAGTCTGTAAGCATGCCAACAAATCTGCTTAACATTCCAAGATTTGCAAGAGCCTTCATTTGTTCAACCATACCGTCTCTCTGGTCATTGAACCACCAGCCTGAACCAAACTGAATTTTACCCATTGCAGTTGTTCCCTGGAAGCAACCGAGCATAGTTCCCAAAACATAATTATCCTTTGGATTTAATGTATAAAGAATTGTCTTTGGAAGATAATCGTCAACTTCAAGATTATCAAGTAATTTTGCATGACTTTCTGCAATACAAAGGTCATTAATTGAGTCATAACCTGTGTCAGGTCCAAGCTTATTATACATCTTTGTGTTATTATTTCTTAAAGCTCCAATATGAAGTTGCATTGTCCAGTCTCTGTCTGTGTATTCTTTGGCACAATGCTTTAAAACTGCAGTTTTGTATGAGTCTTCTTCTTCTTTTGTAAGAGTTTCTCCAGCCATTCTCTTGTTAAATGCTGCTTGAGGATCACCTGTTGCAAAAGGAACATATTCAAGAGCATGATCTGAAAGTTTACATCCGTTTTCTGCAAAGAAAGCAATTTTTTCTGATAAAATTCTTAAAACATCTTCATAGCTTTCAGCACCCATAGCTTTAATATATGGAATAAATGTATCTTTACCGATTTCAACTGCTTTGTCAGGTCTGAATGTTGGAAGAACCTTTGTTTTAAAGCCATCTTCTCTTAACTGTTTGTGATATTCAAGGCTGTCAAGTGGGTCATCTGTTGTGCAGATAACATCAACATTTGATTTTAAAATAAGCTGTTTTGCAGTAAATTCATTTTTTGCAAGAAGCTCATTACATTTGTCCCATACTTCCTTGGCATTTTTGCCCGAGAGAGGCTCATCAATTCCAAAATATCTCTTAAGCTCTAAGTGAGTCCAATGATAAAGCGGATTTCCGATTAAATATGGAACAGTCTTTGCCCATGCTTCAAACTTAGCATATTCATCGCCGTTGCCTGTGATTAATTCTTCATCAATACCGTTTGTTCTTATCTGACGCCATTTATAATGGTCTCCGCCGAGAAATAAGTCATAAGCATTTCTGAACTTGTAGTCCTTTGCAATCATTTCAGGACTTAAATGACAATGATAATCAATTATAGGCATATCTTTTGCATATTTTTCAAAAAGCTTTCTGCCTGTTTTACTTGTAAACATAAAATTTTTATTAATAATTCCCATATATACCACTCCTTATAATGTTACACCATCTTTAAAAATTGATATTTCTTCGTAACCATGTATTTCATTCTTAGTTTTTTCACCGCTTGCGACGGAGATAACATAATCCATAAGCTTTTCTGTCATTTCTTCCATTGACTTGCCTTCTAAAAGCTCTCCTGCATTAAAATCAATCCAATTAGACTTTTTCTCCGCAAGGCGTGAGTTTGTTGCAACCTTAACAGTTGGCACCGCTCCGCCCACAGGTGTACCTCTGCCTGTTGTGAATAAAATTATATGAACACCTGCAGCCATAAGATTTGTTATGGCAACGATATCATTACCCGGTCCGTTTAGAAGTGAAAGACCATTTTTTGAAAGCCTGTCGCCGTAATCTAAAACATCTACAACCTCAGAAAGTCCGCCTTTTTGCACACAACCGAGAGATTTTTCCTCCAAGGTTGTTATACCGCCTGCCTTATTTCCCGGTGATGGATTTTCATAAATAACCTGATTATGTCTTTCGTAATATTCTTTAAAATTATTAATGAGTGCAACTGTTTTATCAAAGATTTCTTCATCCTTACATCTCTGCATTAAAAGATGCTCTGCACCGAACATTTCAGGTACTTCAGTTAATACACTGCTTCCGCCCATTGATATAATCATATCCGAAAAGCTTCCAACCAATGGGTTTGCAGTAATTCCGCTGTAGCCGTCAGATCCGCCGCACTTAAGACCAACTCTTAACTTACTTACAGGTATTTCTTCTCTTTTGAAGGTTTCAGCATATTTTTTAAGTTCTTCAACTATTTTAATACCCTCGGCAACATCGTCTTCAACATCCTGCGCATTTAAAAACTTAACTCTTTCGTCATCCCATTCGCCTAAGATTGATTTGAAAAGCTCAATATTGTTGTTCTCACAGCCAAGGCCAAGAACCAAAACCCCTGCCGCGTTGGGATGATTAACCATCCCCTTTAAAATTTTCTGTGTTATGCTCTGGTCATCGCCAAGCTGTGAACAACCAAATGGATGAGGGAAATATTTTGCACCTGTCTTTTCAGCAATTGTTTGTGCAACCTTATTAACACATCCAACAGTATTTACAATCCAGACATCATTTCTGATACCAACATCGCCATTCTTTCTTACATAACCCATAAAGGTTTTGACTTTGTCGGTTTTTTCTGTTTTAACAAAAGATTTTTCATATGTATATTCAAGGACTGATGAAAGATTTGTCTTTGTGTTATGCGTATGCACATGGTCGCCCTCTTTTATATCTTCTGTTGCGTGACCTATAGGACAACCGTATTTTATAATATTCTCTCCTGCCTTAATATCACAGTCTGCATACTTATGACCTGATTTAAGGTCTATCACTACATTATCAAGCTTATTTATTTTCATATTTCACAACCTCATCATAAAGTTCTTCTAAGCTCTGTCCCCAGAATTTTTCATTTTTAAGAATTGCCATAATATCATTTTCCTGAATAAACTTAATGATTTCTGCATCATCATTTGGTGTTCCCTCTTTATAGAACTTAATAAGATTATAAAGTGAGAAAATTAGGTTTTCAGGCATTTTGTTTTCTCTCTTGATATATTCTAAAAGTGATGGAAGTACTCTTACTTTGAATTTATCAACTGAGTTAAGAGAAATTGATGCTAAATAGTGCTTTATGTATGGATTATTAAATCTTTCCATAACACCATCTGCATATTCAACAAGTTCTTCTTTCGGAAGGTCAAGCGTAGGAATAATTTCATCATATACGCACTTTCTTAAAAATTCGGACATTGTCTTA
>JAGARF010000084.1 GCA_017622395.1 Clostridia bacterium
GAGGAAGGATATTTTGGCCCATATGGCGGCTCTTTTATAGACGAAGAACTTCAGCAGGCATTTAAGGAAGCTGATGATGCATATGAAGCAATTTGCCATTCTGCACAGTTTATAAACGAACTGAGAAGAATAAGAAAAGAATTTCAGGGAAGACCAACCCCTGTTTACCATTGCGAAAGACTTTCAAAGCTTTTTGGAAACTGCCAGATTTATCTTAAGAGAGAGGATCTGAACCATACAGGAGCGCACAAGCTTAACCATTGTATGGGTGAAGGACTTCTTGCTAAATATATGGGAAAGAAGAAAATTATAGCAGAAACAGGAGCAGGTCAGCACGGTGTTGCAATTGCAACAGCAGCGGCATACTTTGGTATGAAATGCGATGTTTATATGGGTGAGGTTGATATTGCAAAACAGCATCCTAATGTAATCAGAATGAAAATGCTCGGTGCAAATGTTATTCCTGTTACAAAAGGTCTTAAAACCTTAAAAGAAGCTTGTGACGCAGCTTTTGAAGCATACCTTAAAGAATATAAAGATGCAATATACTGTATCGGTACAGCTGCAGGACCCCATCCATTTCCAAAAATGGTAAGAGATTTTCAGTCTGTAATCGGAATAGAGGCAAGAGAGCAGTTCCTTGAAATGACAGGTATTATGCCTGATGCGGTTACGGCTTGTGTTGGCGGTGGTTCAAATTCACTTGGTATGTTTACTCCATTTTTGGCAGACCCTGTTGAAATTTATGGAGTTGAACCTCTTGGCAGAGGTTCAAAGGTTGGCGACCACGCAGCTACTATGGCTTATGGAACAAAAGGTGTTATTCACGGCTATACAAGCTATGTTCTTCAGGATGACAAGGGTGAACCGTTGCCTGTTTACTCAATAGCAAGCGGACTTGATTATCCCGGTGTTGGACCTGAACATGCATATTTAAGAGATTTGAACAGAGTTAAATATGATGTAATATCTGATGAAGAAGCTATGGAGGCGTTCTTCCTTCTTTCAAGATATGAAGGTATAATTCCTGCAATTGAAAGTGCTCATGCAGTTGCATTTGCAATTAAATATGCTAAAGAGCATAAATCAGGCTCAATCCTTGCTTGTCTTTCAGGCAGAGGTGACAAGGATATTGACTATGTTTATGAAAACTACGGCTGTGGCGAAAAATTCAAGCTTGATTATGATATCTGATAAAAATTAAGAATAAAAAACCTCTTTTTACAAAGAATAGTAATAATTCAATGTAAAGAGAGGCTGTTTTATGTTTAAACACGAAAAAATGTTATTTCATCCTGTAGAAATCGAAAAACCTAATCCCCAGTATGCTGCACTACTTCAGGAACAGCTTGGCGGAGGAAACGGTGAGCTTAAGGCTGCACTTCAGTATATGTCCCAGAGCTTTAGAATTAAAGACCCTGAAATTAAAGATTTATTTATGGACATCGCAGCAGAAGAGCTTAGCCATCTTGAAATGATTTCACAGACGATTAATCTGTTGAACGGTCACGATGTTGATGCATCTAAAGTGCCAAACGGAGAGATACAGACCCATGTGCTTTTAGGTCTTAATCCCGGACTTATAAACGCGTCAGGCTATTCATGGACAGGGGATTATGTAACTGTTACAGGAGATTTGTGTGCAGACCTTTTGTCAAATATCGCGTCTGAGCAGAGAGCAAAGGTTGTATATGAATATTTATACAGACAGATTGATGATAAAAAGGTAAGAGAAACGATAGACTTTCTTTTAAACAGGGAAGAAGCCCACAACGCAATGTTCAGGGAGGCTTTTAACAAGGTGCAAAACACAGGCTCAAACAGAGATTTCGGAACAACAAAAGCCGCAAAGATGTACTTCAGTATGTCCGAGCCATCACCATCTGAAACAGACCTGAACCAAATAGCAGGCAACAAAACCGGCAGACCTTTAAGGTTTGTCGGTTTTACTTTAAATTAATTCTTAATTTTGCTTTTTATATTCCATTGGAGAAATTCCAACTCTTGACTTGAACATACGGCAAAAATATGAAGGAGAACAAATACCCAGCATATCGGTTATTTCTTCTATAGTTTTTTCAGGCGGTTCAAGAAGCATTTCTTTTGCTCTTTCTATTTTTCTGTCTATTATGTAATTGATGGGTGAAGTTCCAAATACTTTTATAAAAAGCCTTCTTAAATGTGCAGGAGAATAGCCTGTCATTTCACACAAATCTTCTATGCTTATGTCTTTGTAGTAGTGAACATTTATGTATCTTGCAGCTTTATGTATTTTAGAATGTTGCTGATATTCCTCACTTGAATATATGTTCTCCGACGCAAGGGCATAAATGAGCTTTATAATAAGCTGAGCTATTTTAAGATTGCTTAAGGGAGCTTTTGAAAGGTATGCATCGTTTATGTCTTTGAAAATTTTCAGATGGTTTGTATCTTTATAATGCATACTGATGTTTAATTCAATATCCTCACTTGGTTGAAAAGCAACAAAATAAAGTGCAGAAAAGTTATTTGATGTATTGGCTATTGTGGCTTTATCACGAAAGCTGAGATACACCACATCATTTTTTTCTGCAACAAACTCCTGGTCGTTTAATGTGAATTTAAGTGAACCGTCTGATATGATATACAAAGAGTCATGCGGATAATCCCTGTCCCAGGTGAAGCCTGGTTTATATTTGCAGTATTCTGTATTGACAAAGCTTTTTATGGGGTTGTCTTTAAAAAAATCAACTTGTTCAAGACTTTTCATAATGATTTTTTCCTTTCATTGTATTTAATAGAATAATAACAAAAAATAGCGGTTTTGTCAATTTAAATGAGCGAAAAATGAAATAATATGAGCGATTTGTTAATTGAAAAAAATAAGAAATTGCAGTATTATATATTATAGTATAAAAAAAGAGGTAGCTAATTTATGAAAGCATTGATAACTGTTCCTCAGGACAGTATTTTTGATACATTCTTTACCAAAGAAAATATCGAACTTGCAAACTCTTTGGGTGAAATGGTCTGGAATGACAAAGCAGAACATTTTACCGAGGATGAAGTTAAAGAAAAAATCAAAGATTGCGAAGTGTATGTAACAAGCTGGGGATCACCTGCTCTTACTAAAGAAATTCTTGATGCAGCTCCCAATTTAAAAATTCTTGTTCACCTCTGCGGAACAGTAAAACCATTTGTTTCTGATGAAATGTGGGAAAGAGGCATAAGAGTAATCAGCGGCAATGAATATTTTGCCGAATCTGTTGCAGAGGGAACTATAGCTTATATGCTTTCGTCTTTAAGAAAGCTTAATTTATACCATAACAGACTGACTAAAGAAAAAATATGGAAAACTGATTTTGATACTACAGACAGCCTTATATATAAGACTGTGGGAATTATCAGTTATGGTGCAATAGCAAAATTTCTTGTTAAAATGCTTAAGCCGTTTAATGTGAAAATTAAAGTGTTTGATATAGTTGATATACCAGATGATGATAAAGAAAATTATGGTATAGAGCAGTGCAGTATGGAAGAAATATTCTCAAGCTGTGACATTGTTTCAGTACATACACCTTTAAATGACCACACATATCATCTTATAAATGAGAAACATTTTTCGTTAATGAAGAAAGGTTCGCTTTTTGTGAATACATCAAGGGGTGCTGTTGTTGACGAAAAAGCATTAATAAAGCATTTGATTAATAAAGAGTTTAATGCGGCACTTGATGTTTTTGAAGAAGAGCCTATAAGTGCGGACAATCCTCTTTTAGAGCTTGAAAATGTTTTTCTTCAGCCTCACAAAGGCGGCCCGACCACTAATTTAAGACAGGTTATAACAAAAGAACTTTTACTTGAAGCTAAAAGCTATGTTGATGAAAATAAAGAACTTAAAAATGAGATAACAAAAAACAGAGCGATGAATATGTCTGAAAGTTAAAAGATATATATTGCATAGCTGAGAATAACAGATAGGGAGTGAAGTAATGAGTTTCTCGGAGCTTGAACAAAAAGTAATAAAAGCCATTGATGATAATAAAGAAAAAATTATTGAAGTGGCACAGAAAATTCTTGAAAATCCTGAGCTTGGATATAAGGAATTTGAAACATCAAAGCTTATAAAGGAAGAATTTGAGAAGTTATCCCTTAGAATAACAGAAAATATAGCGTATACAGGGGTAAAGGGTGTAATAGGAAACGAAAAAGACTTCAATGTCTGTATTATGGGTGAGCTTGACAGCGTTGTGTGCACAGAGCATAAATATGCCGGCAAAGACGGTGCTGCCCATGCCTGCGGACATAATGGTCAGCTTGCATCAATGCTTGGTGCGGCAATAGGTATTACATCAAGCGGTGTTATGAATGAGCTTAAAGGCGGAGTAACCTTTATGGCGGTGCCTGCAGAAGA
>JAGARF010000085.1 GCA_017622395.1 Clostridia bacterium
ATGGAGTAGGTACTTCTGTTTCTTGCTTTTTGAAGGTCGCTGCAGCTTTGTCCAAAGGCATATCTTTAAAATCATATACTGATTTTTGTCCATAAGCACCTACAAGTCCTCTGAAGCCCTGCTCAGTAGAAAAAAGATTTTCTTCCGGCACAAAACCATCAAGAGCATTGTTTACATACACCATAAGTCCGTCGGCAAGCGTATTAAAGTCTTCACCAAGTGCCGAAAAGGCTGCAATAGCAAGACCTGTAGATGCTCCGTTTCCCAATGAGCCGTCTTCCGTTTGCTGTCTCTTTATTATTTCTACTGTTTCATTAATTACAGTATTAACATCTTCATTATCCCTGTATGGAGCAAGGGCGAGAAGCATCGGAGTCGCACCGTCTGTTCCCCATGTTGTGCTCTGCCATTCTGATTTACTTAAAACAATACTATTAACCAAAAATTCCTTTTGTTCTTCTGTCATATAGTCTTCGCCCTGCTGAAGAGCTATAAGTACATAAGGAAGGGTATATATATTTGTTAAACTTTCTGTTTTTTCATCAACAAGTGCAGTAAGCTTCGACAAAGCGTCTACTTTTTCCATATTTTCATTATAAAGATTTTCAGGGTCATAGCCCATAGCACGAAGTGCAATTATATCTTTAGCCAAATTCCCTGGTTTTGTTGTATCTTCTACATCTTTAATAATCTTATCGATACACTTTTGTTTTTCTTCCTCCGGTATTTTAAAACTTGTTTCCGGGAAACACTGTGTGTATGATACAAGGTCTGCAATTATCCATTGCATATTTACATCTTCAGAAATGTCAAGCTCAAAAAATCTCTTTGCAATATTATTTAACACTTCAAGTTTCTTGTCTTCTTTGACTTCAATTACACAAACAGGTGCCATAATCGGACATTGAGTGATAACATTTGCCGAATACAGTGTAAAATATTCCGTTTTTTCCTCATTCCATTCATCAAAAGGCATATATAAGATTTCTTCTGCAGGATAAGGGCCTTCTTTGTAGTCTTTTTCTGTGTAGGCTACTGATGAAGTGTTAGTTTCAAAATCTACTGACCCGTACACAGCAGGTTCTCCGCCTAAAGCAACAAGATTATAATCAGTAACAGTTGCAAGCACCATTCCCTCTGCAGAAATATAATATATTCCTTCTTCTTCAAATGACAAAGTCACATTTCCGTTTTCATCGGTTACCGCATTGTCTATTGTTCTGTAAGCTCCATTTTCCCACATCCCTATTTCAATGCCAGGGATAGCTTTATCTTCTGAATCCTCAGGGGTGAAAGCCATACCAAGATGCCCTTTAAGATTAAGGGTTACTTCCTCACCTTTTTTTACTGTTGTTTCTGTTTTATCAAAGAATGTATACCAATCTGCCCAATAAACAGAATCCTTGTTGATTGAAGCAACAAGATAATCGCCTTCCTTTACCGTGTCTGTACTTACACCGGCAGTTATAGCTGTATTATTCACAAAAAACAAATTATTTTGTGAGTCTACACTCCATAGCTTTGATACAAATCCCGATGGTGCAAGGTAGCCATCTTCGCTGTTATAAGTCTTGTGAGCAGCAACAAGAGCCTCTTCATAGGTAAAAGTGCCGTCATTGTTAACATCGGTAACAGTAACAGGTCTGTTTGCCATTGGCAAGTCCTCATTATCAACGGCGAGAATCCCCTGATTACTTACCGTAAGATAAACAACTATGTCAGGTGTTGTTTCTGCAGAAACCGAAATACTAACTGTTGTGAGCATAAAAACAATGCTCAGTAAAATTGATAAGATTTGTTTTGCTTTCATAATATCATATCCTTTCTTTTGCTGCAGAAAGCAAAAAAAGCTGCAGCAAATTTAATAAAATTCGCTACAGCTGATATTTCTGTAAGCATCACAATTTGTCATACAACAAAAAAGCCGTTTCTGTTTTAACAACTTTACAAAACGACATCAAAGCAGGTCTTCCGACTTATACTCTTCTGAAAATCAACGCTTTATTCCCTGTCTTCTCAGTTTCCCAATGACCGACTTTCATCACGGAAATAAAACTTGAGTACATACGGCGGCAGTACCGTTCGGGATTTACACCCGATTCCCTTTTCACCTCATATACCCATACGGTATATGCGACACTCTGTGTGACTATTTAGTTTATTATATATTTTTCACTTGGAAATGTCAATATAATTTACTGCTAAACAAATACAGGGAATGTACAATTGTCAATGATGGGTGACACTTTTGAAGACAAGGACAACAGAACCGTCCCCTTGTCTTGCGTTGTGAGGTTTTTCTTTGATTTAATGCCTTTTTGCTATGAACAAACTGAATCTTTTTTTCTATTCCATATAAATGAAGGGATTTTTTTCGCAAAATGTATTAAGCTTTCCTGCCCTGTATTTTTCTATAAAATCCTGTTCATTTATTATCGGAGTTTCAGACTGCATACCACCAAGCAGTGGATGTTCTTCTGCGCTATGATTGTCGGAGCCTGCAAACTCTGAAAGTTCATAATGCTTGGCATACATAGCAGCAAGTTCTGTACCCTGCCCTTCTCTGTTGGTGTTGTAAACTTCAACACCTTCAACGTGATATGGGAAAATCCTTATGCTTCTTTTTGATTTCAGTTGTCTGAAAGGATGTGCGTGAATTATAAGTCCGCCTGCTTCTTTCATAAGCGTCAGTTTATCCAATATGTCAAGATTCATAAAATCTGCGTTTTTCAGGAAGAATTCTCTTCCTATTCCGTAAACGAGAAAATCTGCTCCATGATCCCCCATTTCAAAACCTGAAAATACTTTTAAGCCTATTCTTTCTCCTATTTCCTGACTTTTTTCTACATCATCAAAGAATGTATTTACTTTGCTTTCATATGTAACACCATCTAACCCCACATTTTTAAAGCCGAAATGGTTTGTTATGAAAACACCATCATAGTCCATATCCTTATAAAATTTAAGCGAAGATTCTGCGTCTGAAATAGCGCATTTGCTGATAGGCAAAGTATGTAAATGGGTTTCGTACTTATACATATGATTCTCCTTTCTTACAGTAATATTAACTTATTTAATTTTAAGGAAGGCTTCTTCGAGTCTTTCTGCGATTAATTTGTGTCCTGCAGGGGTTGGATGAACTCCGTCAACAAGCCATACATCATTTCCGTATTTTTTGCCAAGTGTTTCAAATTCTTCTTTCAAAGGAACGAAGGACAAGTTGTATTTTTTTGCTATTCTTTTAACTATTTCTGCTCTGATAACAATATCTTTTTCAAACTTTTCCCAATGAACATCTGTTCCTTCTCCGCCCCATGGTGGAGTTGTTCCCTTTAAAACGAAGGGTTCTAAAAGAATGATTTTAATATCAGGAAGCGCTTCCTTTACTTCGTCTATAAGCATAGAGTATATTTTTTCAAATTTTTCTGCATCAACGCCGTTCTTATTCATATATTCGTGCCATATATCATTAATACCAATAAGCAGACTCATATAATCAGGCTTTAAATTGATTATATCGCATTTAATTCTCTGATAAAGGTCAACTATTCTGTCCCCTGAAATTCCTTTGTTATAAATCAAAAATTCTCCCGGAAATTTATATGTGAGACTTCCTGCCATCATAACTGCATAGCCCTTGCCAAAATCTGTGTCCCACACTCTGTCACGGCTTGCGTCTGTTATGGAATCTCCCTGAAATAAGAATGTTTTCATATTGTTCTCCTTATCTGATTTTCTTTATATCAAGTGCTTCTTCAAGAACTGAAGCAATTTTTGTTGCCATTGCAAAGAGTCCTAATGTGTTGGGGTGGCTGTCGTCTGCTACGCAGTTGTCATATCCGAAATCGTCATAAAAATGTCCTCCGTCTATGAAATACACATTTTCTCCTCTGCTTTTTGCGTTGTTATATGTATTTAAAATAATTTCTTTTCGTTCCATTGCTTCCTCATAAGGAATTTCGTGGAAGTGAGGTCTTGTTATCATAATAATTGGCAAGTCCTTGTTTGCCTCTCTTATGATTTTATAGAATTCTTCGTGAGTTGCTCTTAAATGGTCAGGTGTTGGTGCGTTATGGTCATAATCCATAACAAACGCACACATATCAAGATTTTTGATATACTCTGCAAATTCTTTTTCGCCCTTTGCATTTCCTGAAAAGCCAAGATTTACAAAGTCAATATCATACATTCTTGATATAATTGCGGGATACGGCATTCCTGCTCTTGCACCGTGAGCACCGTGGACTATTGATGAACCATAAAACACAATCGGCTGACTGTATGTGTATTCATCTGCTTCTTTAAGATAAGCATCCTCATTTATACCGATATAAATATTTTCAAGTCCAGCCATATAGGGAGTATATAAAATATACTCTCTTTCTTTAGCATCTTTAATCTCTCTGCTGATGCTGAAGGTTCTGTTTTCGCCTATTTCTCCCGGGCGGTAGGTGTGTATAAGAGTTTGCTTTCCGTTTTCTCTTTCATAAAGATCAAAGCCTGCATTAGCCTGATTAAATACAGTTACACCTTCCCATTGAATTCTGAATTTAACCGCAATTTTGTTTGCGTTGGTTTTAAATACAAATCTTCCGCCGCTTGGGTGGTTATTCATTGCAGAAACTCCGCCGTTTATAGTTTTTGCAATATCCATAGGAAGTCTTAAATATGCATTCATTTCAGCATCATACATAACTCCGTAAACCTTTACAGGTTTTGTTTCAGGCGAGAAAAATTTAAGTCCTTCTGCAGAAAAACCGTCACCGAGCATATTTTTATCTAATTTTGTAATATCCATTTTACTCCCCCATTATTTTCTTAAGAACATTTCCAAGAATTTTAATTCCTTCTTTAATTCTTTCGTCTGTCATTGTTGAGAAATTAAGTCTGAAAGCTGAGCATTTTGCTTCCATATCAACCATAAATGTTGAACCAGGAACAAACACAACCTTTTCTTTCATACATTCTTTGGCAACCTCTTTTGTATCATAATCACCGTGCATATCACACCATATGAAAAGACCGCCTTTGGGTTCTGTGTAAGTAACCTGTTTTGGGAAATGTTCTTTCATTGCTTCAATCATAACAGAGCATCTGTGTGCATAAAGTTTTCTGTTCTCCTTGATATAATCGTCAAGATTATACTTTGTTAAAAATTCATAAACCATAAGCTGTGGCAAAATGCTTGTATGAACATCAGAAATCTGTTTACCAACTGCAATTTTTGCAATTAACTCTGTTGGTGCTACTATATAGCCAACACGAAGACCAGGTGCGATAACCTTTGAGAATGAGCCTGAATATGCAACATTAAGACCTGTATCCATTGATTTAATTGTTGGCATTTTGTTGCCATCAAATGTAAGCTCACCGTATGGGTTATCTTCAATAACAAGAATATTATTCTTTCTTGCAATTTCAAGAACTGCTTTTCTCTTTTCAAGAGACATTGTTTCTCCTGACGGATTCTGAAATGTTGGAATAACATAGAGAATCTTTATATTTTCATTTTCTGCAATAACCTTTTCAAGTGCTTCAGGTGAAATACCGTCCTTTTCAACAGGTACACCTACAAGCTTTGCGTTGTATGAACGAAATGCGTTTGTTGCACCAATAAAGCTTGGTTCTTCAACGATAACTGTATCGCCTTCATTAACAAGTGCTTTAGTGATTAATTCTATTCCCTGCTGACCACCTGATGTTATCATAATATCATTGCCATCAAAAGAAATATTTTCTTTTTCAATAAGCATTTCTTTGATTTTTTCTTTTAAAGGTACATACCCTTCTGTTACGCCGTACTGAAGTGAAAGTACAGGGTTTTCTGTTAAAAGATTGTTTGCAATTTCTGCAAGTTCCTTGTTTGGGAAAAGTTCAGGTGCGGGGTTTCCGCCTGCTAATGATATGTATGAAGGGTCACCTGCAACCTTAAATATTTCTCTTATTGCAGAGCCTTTCATTTTACTCATTCTATCTGATATTGTAAATTCCATTTTTATCTTCCTTTCTTAATTTTTCAACACAACACAAGCCCAAGCTCCGCGTTCATATTCTTCTATAACTTTAAAGCCTTTTTCTTTTATTGTATCAACAACCTCGTCTTTTCTTTCGGATATAATTCCTGAAACAACAAGTGTGGAATTTTCTTTTAAGAATTCATTGAAATATGGGCTCATCGCCTTTAAAACATCTGCAACAATGTTTGCAAAAATTACATCATATTTCTTATAGCCGATTTTCTGTCTTAAATCTGCATCATCTATAATATTTCCGCAGTGGGCATCAAAAACTTTCTTATCAAAATCGTTGCCCATTATGTTTTCACCTGCAATTTTAACGCTGTTCTGGTCGATATCTACTAAGTTAAGATGCTTTGCATCCATTAAAAGTGCACCTATTGATAAAATACCGCTTCCGCATCCAAGGTCTAAAACCTCCTTGTCCTTTAAATCAAGTTTTTCCATAACCTCAAGACAAAGGGCGGTTGTTTCGTGTGTACCTGTACCAAAGCTCATACCAGGGTCTATTTCAAGGATTTTTCTGTTATCTTTATTTTCAACAGTTTCCCATGTTGGCTTGATTAAGAATTTATCACCTATGTTAAAGGGCTTGAAAAACTGTTTCCA
>JAGARF010000086.1 GCA_017622395.1 Clostridia bacterium
TTACTGGTGCCTGTGTTGTGATACCTGCTGTTGTACCTGTTGCTAAACAAATGATAACAACTTTTTCCATATTAAACCAACCCAAATTAGTTTTAAGCTATGCATATACATTTTACAGATTAGCAAACAGTTTGGCTTCGGCAGTTTAACACAAACTAAAAATCATAGGAGAAATTATTAGTGAATAGTGTTCATAAAAATTTTTATTATTATAGATTTCGATGCTCAATAATAGTGCTTTTTTTGTTAGGATTAGTTGTACCTTGTATACACCTTTTTACAATAGAAGAAAGCACTTCCGTCAGCGTTAAATATATTTTTTTACCAATTTTACTTTCGTTGGTAGCGATTTTAGTAATGACAACTTCTCGTAAATTGTTATTAGGAAAATTATTAGCGTACGACTTAGATTTTAAAACGATCTATATGATTGAAAGACGAAAAAACAATAAAAAAAACCAATATCATAATTTAAAGCTACTAACCAGTGTATGTTTTTTTGATGGAAATTTTCAAAAGGTGCTTTCTTATGCATCTGATATTTTAAATTCACCTAATATCAACGATGTTTTTTATGCAAGACATTTACAGATTATTACACTTTTTATTGTAGGGGAACACAACAAAATATTAGACATAATAAATTCACAAAAAGATTTGTTGCACCAAATAAAAAACGATACACTCAATGATGCTGTTGATTATTACGCTTTCATAAATTCTTATATTTCAGGTGATTATTGAAATGATATTTATATTATGAAAAGTTTTATGTTTAAAAAAGATTACGAAAAACTTAATCATAAGAAAATTGTAATTTTTTACTTCTTAAGAATTGTTTATGAAAAATTAAACGATAACGAAAATATAAAAATATGCACAAATGAGATTATTCGTTTAGATCCAAACAGCAATACTTTTTTTCGAAACAGTATCGATAGGAATTTTGAGTATTAATTATATAATTATTCAAAATCGTTGAAAACTATAGTTAAAACCATTCCCAAAGGGCGATTGGATCCCTTTTCGCCCTTTGGGGCACCCCCACAAGCTATCTTGGCAACACAGGGCAACACAAAACAACACAGGGGACGATTCTCTGTGTTAACAAAAGAAAGTGAAATATGTTAGAATAGAGCCGAGGTGAAATATATGCCAAGGCAAGCAAGAGAGACAAGACAGGGGACGGTTCTGTGTCCCGTTCCCTGTCATAAAAAGCATTTAAAATCAAAAGTTTAGCTCTCTAAAAATCAATAGGTTTAGGGGATTGTTTTGTAAAAAGATAACCAAGACATAGAACCGTCCCCTGTCCTATTATCTTCTGTTTTATCTGCTTTAGGAACAGTAGCGTTACTTGCATTTCGACAAACGCCTTGGGGAAAATTTTGGTCACTATTTATATCATTAACGAGTATCGCCTCTAATGTTTATAGTTATATTGTGGCATTAAATTCTGCAAAGAATTATTATGGAAAAAATTCAAAAAACTATAATAATTTAATCAAATATAACTCTGCAATATTGATAGGAAACATAGCAGCAATAATAATTGGTGATGTTTTAGGTGCTCGTTATATAATTAATTATAGTAGTAATATAGCTCTCGCATTAATTCAACTTAGAACAATTACCATAATTGGGTTAACATTTTCAGCAGCTGAATTACTTACCAACCAATCATTACTCTATAGAAATCGAGTGAGGAAATAAAGATGGAAAATATAATTGGCGGTTTTATAGTAGCTAATACAACTACATTTGCTATAACAATAACAACCATAATATTTGTGTTTTTTTTAACAGTCATCTTTGTTATTGTTTCAAAAATGAAAAAGAGTATTGAACCTAGATTGCTGAATATAGCCTATATGGTTTTATACAATGCTATAGCTTTTATACTACCGCTTCTTTTTGTATGGTGGTTTTCAGCATTATTAAGTGTTGTTTCAGTTTTTTTGGCAAGAAAATACTATGAAAAACAAAGTTTAATCTTATATTTCAAAAAAACAAATGAAAATGAAGAACACTATAAGGCTTACTTAAGTGACCCGATAGCTGTAATATCGGTGTGCATAATTTCATATATCTGTGGCATTGTGTGTTTTTTAGGAACAACTATAATATAAAAACAAAACCGGTATCTGAAAAAACAGATATCGGTTTCGTTTTGAATGGAGTTATTTATAGGAGTTTTCGTAGAATTAATTATTACCGTTATTTATATCACAGCTACAGTTACCGCTACAATGTCCGGTACACTGTTTTCCGTATGGACAGCCTATACATTTCTGTCCTCGTTTTTTAGCCTTATATAAATAAACCGATATGCCGATTACGATGGCTAAAACTATTAAAATGATAATAATATTTTCCATAATTATTTTTTAACGGTAGCCTTTACACCGTATTCCTTTTTTAATTTTTTGTTAGTGTTTTTGATAAGTAAAACCACAACACCTGCCATAACAAGTATGCCCGCAAGACCTGCTATTGCCGCACCGATATTTAATGTTCCTGGTGCGAAAATGAGAGTGCCTACTGTATACACGAAATACGCAACTGTATAACCTATAAAAAGCTGAAGAGTTATACCTGAGGCTAACCATTTACCGCTTTTCATTTCTGAATTCATAGCACCGATAGCCGCAAAGCAAGGCGGTGAATAAAGGTTAAACATAAGGTAAGCGAGTGCGGCAACCTTTGTGATTGCCATAACGCCTGCAGCCTCTGCACCTGCACCCTCAAGAAGCTGAAGCTCTTCAGTATCTATAAGATTTTCTAAACCTACGAAGCATACTGCAAGAGTACCAACAACGTTTTCTTTTGCAATAAAGCCTGTTACTGCTGCGGCTGCTAACTGCCAGCTTAAAACGCCTACAATAGGTACAAGAAGATAAGCAAAAGGACTTGCAATAGTAGCGAGAATCGACTGGTCTGCACTTTCTGCCACCTTAAACTGCCAATTAAAAGACTGCATAATCTGAACTGCGGTGTTACAGAGAAGAATAATTGTTGCCGCTTTTACTATATACTCCCAGCCTCTACCACACATTGATTTGAATGCACCCCAAAGGCTCGGAAATCTGTAATCGGGAAGCTCTATAATAAAGAAAGATTTTCTACCTTTAAAGCCTGTGATTTTATTTACAAGCAAAGCACCGATGAAGATAAGAACTATACCCGAAAGATACATAAGAGTGCTTACCCATCCTGCATTATCGAA
>JAGARF010000087.1 GCA_017622395.1 Clostridia bacterium
AGAAATTGCCTGGTATTTCTACGCAGGAGTAGATGTTAATAATCAGGTGCTTGACGGCGAAAAAGTTCAGATATTTACAGATGTTCCTGCAGACCATTGGGCATAAGGTGTTATAGAGCAGGTAACAAGCCTTGGTTATATGATTGGAACATCAAATACAGAGTTTTCACCTGAAGAAAATGTAACAATCAATCAGGTTAACAAGGTGCTTGTTAAAATGCTTGGTTATGAAGTATTTGCTGAAAGAAACGGCGGATATCCTGCAGGCTATAACTACACAGCGTCATCAATAAAGCTCTTAAAGGGAATAAACCACTATGGTGAAACTCCGATTTTAAGAGGCGAGCTTGCAAAAATGCTCGTAAATATGTTTGAAGTTGAAATGATTGAAATGGGTTATGTGACAGACAACGGAACAGCAACCTATCAGCAGTCAGACAAAACCTTCCTTGAAGACAGCCTTAAAATCTTTACTGCAGAAGGCGAGCTTACTGATACATCTGTAACAGGTCTTTACGGCGAAAGCGGTATTTCGGACGGAGAAGTAGTTATCGGCGGTGTTGTTTATAAAGTAGCAGAAGGTGCTGAATATATCAACGGCTTCCTTGGTAAAGTTATCGAAATATACTATGTAAAAGATTTAAGCGGCAGAAACATTGTTCTTTACGCAGCACTTTCAGATGAAACTGACGAATTTGTTATTGACATCAAGGATTTTATAAGTCTTACAAACGGTGAGCTTAAATATAATGAAGATGATGATGAAGAAAAATTGGATTTAATTTCTATGCCTGCAATCATTTTCAACGGTAGTGCTGTTGACACAATAAGCACAGAGCAGATAAAAGCTTACTATAACGGAACTATCACAGCGATCAATTCAGACAACAAGGGCGAATATGATATGCTTGTTATAGAGGCATACAGAACTATGTTTGTTAAGAATTTCGCAGACAGCACAGTTGTAAACGGTCTTTTAAAGCAGGGTGTAGATAAAGATTCAGTTTTAAATCTTGACAAAGAAGATAACAAAGATACAGTTATTACATATTATAAAGACAACCTTCCTGCATCTGCTTCAGATATTGCAAGAAACTCTGTAATTGATGTAGCAGCAAGTAAAGGCGAAATCAAGGTAATTATCACAAAAGATACAAAGAATATAACAGTTGCGGCAATTTCTGAAGATGTAGACGGATACTTCATTTATGATGCTGAAGGAAATGCATATAAAATTGCAGAGGATTATGTTAAAGCAACTGCGGCAAAGCTTCCGTTAATAGGAACAAGCTGTGCTCTTTATTTCAACAGCTTTGGTGAAGTAGCTTATGCTGAAATTTCTTCTGCTGAATATCCAAATACAGGTCTTATTATAAAATCTTCAGAAGACGGAAGAGGTCTTAAAAATGGTGTAAAGGTTAAAATCTTCAGCAACACAGGAAGATTTACAGAATACGACCTTGCTGAAAAGGTTATATTTACAGACAGCAAAAATAACGAAAACAAATATAAGGTTACAGATAAAGAGGTTCTCCCAATCCTTGCAGCTCTTGAAAACAAGCTTGTAACATATAAGCTTGATGATGATAAAAAAATCTCTGCAATTAAAGAGCCTGTGAATCTGGAAGACGGTCAGGAAAGAGAAACAGGCAGACTCGGTGTTATTTATGAAGAAAAGGGCGAAGCAACCTACAGAGCAAATAATTTAGGTTTCTCCGCATATATTACAGGAAATACAACTATATTCAGTATTTCAAGCAATGTGGGAATTCCTGAAGAGGAAAAGTATCAGATATTCACAAAAAAGGAGCTTGACACATTAAGTGAGGCTAAATTTACTTCAGCAATTGCATATAATACAGATAAAAACACACCTGACGCAGAAATTTTGATTGCCAAAGATATGCCTCTTACAACCTTTAAGCTGTCAGATACCAATACTCCATTGTTCTTAGTAGATAAGGTAATGCAGAGCGTTAATGCAGACGGTGAGCCAACAGTTATGCTTGAAGGAACTTATCTCAGCGGCGGTCAGTTACCTGCAGGAGTAATTAAAAAGTATGTAAGTGCAACAGGTGCATTTTCAAATATGAGAGCGTTGGTAGGCCCAGACAAGGAAACAAAATATACCGTTCAGAAGGGCGATATTATTACTTGTCTTGAAGTTAACGGAGATGTTAAATTTGCTGCCTTAGTATACAGAAGAACTCTTAATTATCCGGCTAACAGCAGATATGAAGGCGGAGCTTTGGCAGGCGTAAACAGCGGTATTTACAACAATACAACAAATTCAAACCCTTATAATCCGTCAAACGGCACTGCAATTGATGTAAACGGATATAATATATATTTACCAAACTTTGGCTCAAGCAATCTCAATGCAACATCATGGAGAGTATATGATATGTTTGCAATAAGTGCAAACGAGAAGTATATTACATTAACAACACAGGATTTATCAGCACCGGGAAGTGTTCCTGAATATGACAATCCTGCATATACAGTAATTTCAATCCCTGTTCCTACTAATATTTCAAGACAGATTAAAAAGGGAGATAATTATTCAAGCGGACCAATATACTTTACAGGCATAAAAACCTATGAAACAAGTCTTAATGACTGCTCAAGAGCACTTGTTGTAACAAATGTGCAGCGTGCTTATAAGTTAGTCATACTTGATGAAGAATGATAGGAGGGGATAGAATGAAAAAGATAATTTCAATTATAATAGCTTTAACAATGGTTCTATCAACAGTATGTGCGTTTGCAGCGGGCGGTATCAGTGTAAATATGCTTGATGTTAACCTTTTAGACAGTGTTATAAATGTTAAGCTTGCACAGGCTGAAGAGGGACAAAGTATCCTTTTACTTGTAACAAACCCGGGATATGATGATACTGCAACTGATATAAAATATGCTGTGCAGAATTACCATAATCTTACAGCAGATGCAGAGGGCAAAGCTGAATATTCTTTTAAGCTTTACGCACCACAGGATGGCGAATACAAAATTTATGCTAACGGCAGCTACCTTGCATCATTTAAGTATGATGTAGCAGCAATGAAATCTGCAGTTGATACAATTGTAGAATATGCTAAAGACAACAAAAAAACAGAGCTCGAAACATATATTAAAGATGTAAAAGTTTTGAGAAATCTTGCTCTTGACGCATTTGAACCAATCGTGAATGCTCAGGTTGGTATTGATATGGGAAAAGTTGCTGAAAAGCTTATTGTTGAAGTAAATAAAAATACTTTCGAAGGCACAGACAAAGAAAACAGTGCAAAAATGCAGAACATCATTAAAACTGTTGTTGCACTTGAACTCTTAAATCAGAGCAAAGCCGATCAGTATATCTACAACAATGACGGCTCCTTAATTCACGATTCTGCATTAAAGCTTTCAACAATTGACGAAAGCAAGTCTGTAACATTATATGAATATTATTTAAACGGTTACAATGACGGCTCTAATGAATATGTTCTTAAAGACAGCGGTAAAGCTGCTGTAAAAAGTGCATTAAAGGGTAAAAACTTTGCATCAACAGAAGACCTTTACAAAGCATTTATGGAAGCAGTTGTATTAAATGGTGTAAACAAATCTACACTTAAAGGCAGTGCAGATTCAATTACATACGGACATATAAAGGGCTTACTTACAAATGAAAATAAGACAGCTACAGAAGTTAAAGGAACAGTAACAAATTTTGTTGCTAATAAACTTGCAGGCACAGCTGAAATAAACAGTATTGAACACTTAAACAGCCTTATTTCACAGTATGCACAGCTTGAGTCACAGCAGGGTGGTTCAACCGGCGGTGGCGGCGGTGGCGGAGGCGGAGCCTCTGTACCGGGACTTTCAGCAGGCGGTGGCATAACAGTTACTCCTGTTGATAATGTAGATGCAACAAAACAAAACGATAAAAATGCAAACGAAAACTATAAATACAGCTTCTCAGATATAGCAGAGGTTGAATGGGCAATAGAGGCGATAGAAGCATTAACAGCAAAAGGCATTATAAACGGTGTGGGCGACAGAAAGTTTGACCCTCAGGGAACTGTTACAAGAGAACAGTTTGTAAAAATGCTTTGTGTTGCACTAGGCCTTACAGAAGAAGCTGAAATTACATTTGCAGATATTGCAGCAGATGACTGGTCAGTTCCTTACATCAAGAAAGCAGTTAAAGCAGGCTTGATTTCAGGTGTTGACGAAAATACCTTTGGTTATGGTGTCGGCATATCAAGACAGGATATTGCTGTAATACTCCATAGAACAATTAAAGATACAACAGGAACAGCTCAGTTTGCAGATAATGCAGAAATTGCAGATTATGCAAAAGATGCAGTAGGAGCACTTTCAGGTCTTAAAATCTTAAACGGATTTGAAGACGGAAGTTTCAAACCAAATGCAAGCTGCACAAGAGCACAGGCGGCAGTAATTATTTATAATTACCTTAACAGATAATCAGAAAGGAGAGAAAATATATGATGAAAAAACTTATTTCTATTGTTTTAACAATATGTATGCTTTTCAGCCTGATAACTGTTACAACAGCCGCTGAAATTTCAGAAGACGAAAGACTTGAACTTTTAAAAGAAAAGGATTATACATATATTAATATTAATCCTAACATAGATGCTTTCGCGTCAGCAGAAGTAATAAGAGATTATGCTATTTTCCAGGGAGTGGAGTCATCAGACTCAGCATCGGCATTCAATGAACTGCACGAAGAAGCAGGTTATACCTACAGAACAAGAATTCCAAGCAAAACCCATGATGGTGTAGAAATAGACGGAACAGAAAGCTACTATAAAAAGGGTATAGGTTACTTTGATATAGACGCAGACAGAATATATTCATCACACTCAGGTGCTCCTATGCTTTACACTACAGAGTCTTTTAGGCTTACGGCAGAAGAAATTAAAAACACCAGACTTGATATGTATAAAAATGTTGGCAACGCAACAACAGCTAAGATGGTAGCAGCAGATCCTGAAAAATACACATCAACAACCTTTGGTTTCCCCGGCGTTAACGATGGCATAAATTATATGCCTGATGTTGAAAAAATTGAAGAGGTTGGTGCAAACTATAATGTATATCTGAAGAGTGCAGATGCAAAGTTTAAAATCGGACCTATCAACGACAAGGAATATGTTAAAAATGCTATTGACTATGTTAAGGGTGGTCATCATACCGTTACACTTCCTGAAGGAGTTAAGGGCGAAAGTCTTGCAATTGCAGCAACTGCAGCCAATGTCAATGATGGAGCAACAGTATCTGCATTTGGATTCATCCCTAACGCAGCGCTTTTAACTATTCAGATAACCTATAAAGGCGGAGAAATTGAAGAAAAATATATTGTGGTAACAAGTAGTGAAAAATCAAATGATATGGTAGGCTCTGCTATTGTTTACGGAGAAAAGGGTGTTGACTATAGCACTGATGCCAAAGCACTTAAAGCTTATACAGGTTCAGGCATTACCCTTGATGATGTAACCTTCCCTTCAAATGTAAGCGGCGGAGAAATGAACTTTGCATTCGGATTAAAAGCAGCTCAGCACAATAACTATACCGACTATTCAAACAAAATCAATGTTGGCTTTTTTGAACTTAAGGATGAATAAGTTACTTCAATTAAATTTATGAATGACCAGGTTCCCGGTGACAGCAATATTGAAGGAATTATCAGCTTTGACAATACCGATAATAAAAAAGGGGTAAGAGCACTTATTCCTGTAGAAGTTAAAAACGGTGACCCTGATAAAGCATATTTCCTGTATGTGGGCAGAATATCACAGCAGCCTGCAGTTTTCGGTGCAACAATTCTGGGTAAATCCCTTCAGGATAAAATCGATGCCATAAACGCAAAGCTTGCTCTTGTTGATGAAAACACAACAGAAGCTGATTGCGAAGCTATTGACAAAGAGATTACAGCTTTAAAGGCTGAAAGCGACCTTGTTAAGGACAGCGATTTTAATAAGGAAAAATATGAGTTTATTAAAAATAAACTCCTTGAACTTGCACAGAGAAAAATTGCAGTAGTTGAAGCTGCTATTGAAGGTCTTGCAGACAGCTACACATATTCAATGAAGGACAGCCTCCTTTCTGTTTATGCAGATTATGAATTCCTTCTTGGAAACGGTATTGAAGAATCACAGGTAAACGAAAGCTTAAGAAATAAGCTTAAGGCTCTTTATGCACAGTATGAAGAGGCAGATGCCCTTGAAAAACAGGTTGCAGGCTGGGGAAAATATTCCTATACTATGTATAATGAAGTTGCAAAAGCTAACGAAAGCTTAGCTGAAATGGAAACTATGGTAGCTGAAAAAACTGCAGAAACCATAAAAGAGTATTTAAAGACTGCAACTGAAGCAAAAGCCATAGACGATAAAATCGATGCACTCAGCTATGAATACGAATCAGAAATGCTTGAAGAGGTTCTTGCTATTGAGGCTGAGGTAAACAAGTTTGTTGAAAATGGCGGAAACGAAGATGCTTTTGAGCATATAGCAAAGCTTAAATCACTTGTAGAGTCTGCATCAGTTGATATCCTTAATACAGATATAGCTAAAGCAGAAAAAGCAATTGAAGAACTTCCAAATGCATATTCAACAGATATGAATGATAAGCTTGCAGAAATTGTTGCAGCTATTGAGTTTATTGAAGAAAGAAACGGAAAAATTTCTACAGAAGCAGAAAGCAAGCTTAATAAGCTTCTTGCACAGAAAAACGAAAGCCCTGTTTATATCACAGCAGATTTAACATATACACGAGATGTTTTTGAAGATGTTAAGAAGTATGCAGCACAGGGTTATGCAGACGAAGTAAATAAAGTATATGTATATCCTTCTGATGCCTGGGGTCTTACAGTTTCAGTACTTTCAGGAACAGGCAATAAGTATGCTCTTGATGAAGCAGGTTTTGTTTCTCAGTTAAATATTAACAATAAAAATGAAGGAACAGTTAATGGTATTCCTTATAAGTACGGACCGATTGTGTCTGCGGTAAATGGTGAAGCAAACAAACCTAACTCAATACATGCGGCAGACTGCTCAAGTATTATAGAAATAGCTGTTGAGGAGCTTCCATATGAAGAACTTTATCTTGCAGGCTGGGCAAAGAATGATAATACATCAGCAACTATAACTTATACCTATGCAGATGGTTCAACATCAAAAGAAAATAACCTTAAAGCATTTAAAGGAGGTTATGAAAAGAAACCAACAGCCAACGATTATGCAACCCTGCTTAATGAATCAGGAATTCTTTATTGGAGAGCATATATGGCATCAGCTGCAGGTGACCAGAAAGTTGGTTACGGTTCTTATGGTATTCATATAATCTCACACAGATTAACACCTGATGATAAAAAGGCTTTAAAATCTATAAGAATTCAGGTTTCTGATAAAGATGTTAATGTATTTGCTTTAACAGGTAAGGTTTCAAACAGCGGTATTATTTCAGAACTTCTTGATGAAACTGTGGCAGGCTTTGCAGGTGAAAATACTGATGAACAGGTAAGAATGCTTGTAAGCAACGCACAGAGATATATGGAAATTCTTGATGCTAAGGGAGCAGAATACGACTCAGCATATGCAGAGACTGTTCAGCAGTACAAGGAAGAATATATAGCAGTTGAATCAGTTGAATGTTATACAGATATAGATAACAGAAATATCACTGTAACATTCTCAGGTGCAATATCAGAAGACAGCATTACAAAGCAGAATTTCGTGCTTAAAAAAGACGGAAAAACGGTTTCTGATTATGTTATAACAAAGATTTCTGATAAGGTTGTTAAAATAACAGTTAAAAACAGCTTTGATTACGAAAGTGTTTACTCATTGGAAATTAATGCAAATGTAATTAATGATGAGAAAACTGTAACTCTCGGAAAAACTCAGAGCTATGAATATGACGGACTTGCTGCTGTTGATGTTAAAGTAACTTATAAAGACAACAAAGTCAGCGTTTCTGTAAAGAACAACTTAAATGAAAAGCTTGAAAATTTCGTTGTTATGACAGGTGCTTTTGACAAAGATAATGCATTGGTGAAATTTGAGCCTGTATCAGGTTCACTTGAAGCAGGTGAGGAATTCAATAAGACAATAGATTTCAACACCACAGCAGAAAAAATCACTTGTGACATAATAGATACACTTGATAATGGCAAAATGTTATTTAAACATATTGCAGTAAAATAACAAAAAATGAGAGGTCTCAGACCTCTCGTTTTTTCGCAACAACGAAAAACCCGTTCCCTACAATCATGTATGTGAAAAAGCACTTGATATTTTTAAAAAAATGAAGTATAATAATTATGCCAAGCTAATTAAATATGTTTA
>JAGARF010000088.1 GCA_017622395.1 Clostridia bacterium
ATTTTTACATCTGTTATGGCAGATGACGAAAAAAGAAAGCTTGCTGTTGAGGGACTTAACAGCTCGGCAGGCTTTTTAAGACGAGAGCTTGGAGGCCGTATGAAAATAAGATACATTCCAAGTCTTACATTCGTGCTTGATGACTCAATCGCATACGGAACACACATAAATAAAATCATAAATGATTTGAATATAAGCGGTGATGATGATGAAGAAAGTAATTGATTTAATCAAATCCGCAGAAAATATCTCACTTTTCTGTCACATTAACTGTGATGGTGATGCGGTTGGCTCAGTTTTTGCATTAAAGAGAATTTTAGAGGAATTCGGTAAAAGTGTTACTGCATTTATAGACACAAAAATTCCCGAAAGACTTAAATTTATGCCAAAGCTTTATGATGCAGAGTATTTAACCGTATATGAGGACAAAGGCTTTGATTTATTCATTGCTCTTGACTGCGGAGATCTTAAAAGACTTGGTGAATTTGCAGAGGTTTTTGAAAATGCAGAAAATACAATAAGTATTGACCACCACGCATCAAACAGCAGATTTGCAAAAGAAAATGTTGTAGTAGCTGATGCCTCTGCAACAGGCGAGATAATTTATGATTTAACACAAATGGGCAATTTCCTTATTTCAAAGGAAACTGCAACCCTTTTATACGGTGCAATTGCCTCTGATACAGGGTCATTTCAATATCAGAACACAAGCTCGAAAACCCATATGATTGCATCAAGACTTATTGAGCTTGGTGCAGACAGCGTAATGATGAACAAAAAGCTTTTTGATACATTGATGGTAAATGAAATCAAAATCAAAGGCTATGCAATGAGCAATTTCCAGCTTTTTGCAGATGGAAAAATATGCTTTGTGGGTATAACAAAAGAAACTATGGAAAAGGTTGGCTGTCTTTACGAAGATGTTGAAGGCATTTCAGGTTTCCCAAGAAGTGTTGATGGTGTTGAGATAGGACTCTTAGCTAAAGAATGGAAAGACAATATTTTTAAAATCAGCATAAGAACTAATAATTATGTTGATGCAACTGTCCTTGCAGGAAAATTCGGCGGAGGCGGACACATAAAGGCTTCAGGTTGTACCAGAGAGGGCAGTAGTGATGAAGTTAAGGGAAAAATAGTAAAAGCAGCAAAGGAGCTTATATAAAGTGACCGGAGTAGTTTGTATAAACAAACCAATTGGAAAATCTTCTCATTTTGCGGTTGCAGTAATAAGAAGAATAACTAAAATAAAAAAAGTCGGACACACAGGAACTCTTGACCCATTGGCTACAGGAGTTCTTCCTGTTTGTATAGGCAGAGAGGCAACAAAGCTTTCTCAGCTTATTATGGACTCAGACAAAGAATACAGAGCAGTTTTAAAGCTTGGAATTTCAACCACAACTCAGGATAGTGAGGGAGAAATTCTTTCTCAAAAAGAGGTTAATGTAACAAATGAGCAGATAGAAAAAGCGGTGGAAAGCTTTGTTGGGGAAATATCACAGATACCGCCAATGTACTCTGCTATTAAAATTGACGGCAAAAAGCTTTATGAGCTTGCAAGAAAAGGCGTTGAGGTTGAAAGAAAACCGAGAATTGTAACTATTAACTACATTAACATTTTAAATATCAGCGGTGATGAGGTTGAAATGGTAATCGGCTGTACAAAGGGTACATACATAAGAACTCTTTGTAATGATATCGGCGATGCACTTGGCTGCGGAGGTTTTATGAAAAGCTTAGTCAGAACAAAGTGCGGCGGTTTTTCCATAGAAAACAGCATAACTCTTGAAGAATTTGAAGAGCTTTACAACAAGGGAGAGGCAGAGAGTGTTATTGTATCTCCTGAAGATATTATGAAAAAGAAAACGGAGGAAAAGTAATTGAAAAAATACTTGTTACTCCGTGACGAAATAAAAGAAGATACAGTTGTTGCCCTCGGTGATTTTGACGGTGTTCACCTTGCTCACAAAAAGCTTATGAGGGAAACCGTGGAAAAAGCAAAGGAAGAAGGAATTGCTTCAGCGGTTTATATCTTTGACAAAAACAATAAAAAGGGCAAGGTTATAACATCGCAGGAGCTTAAAGAAAGTCTTATATTCTATGAGGGAATAGAAATTATAGCTGTTCAGGAAACAAATGAAGATTTCTTTAAAACTTCCTGTGAAGATTTCGTAAAAAATATAATAAAAGGCAAGCTTAATGCTAAATTTGTTGTGGCAGGCAGAAATTATACCTTCGGCAAAGGAGGAAAGGGGACAAGCGAGCTTCTTTGCGAGCTTTGCGAAAAAGAGGGAATTAAAGCATTGATTATCGAAGATGTGCTTTATGAAAACAAAACAATATCAAGCTCTGAAATAAGAAACCTTTTATCAGAGGGAGATATAGAAAAGGCAAATATTTTGCTTGGCTACAACTATATTATAAAAGGCAAGGTGGAAAAAGGTAAACAGCTTGGAAGAACACTTGGTTTTCCTACTGCTAATGTTTATCCTGAGGAAAATATTGCTCTGCCAAGATTTGGAGTGTATCTGGCAGAGGTTGAAATTTCTGGTGAAAAGCTAAAGGCTATAGTAAATGTGGGCGTAAGACCTACGGTTAACGGAAAAGAACCCTCTGTTGAAGCATATATAAAGGGAATTGAGAGAGACCTCTACGGAGAAGAAATACAAATCAGCTTTATAAAGTTTATACGAGGCGAGAAAAAATTCGCATCTGTTGACGAACTGAAAAAGCAGATTGAAGCAGATGCTGAAAAGGGAGGTCTGTTATGAAACAGAAACTTACAAAGGGGCAAAAAAGACTTGTATCAATACTTGTTATTATGTATGTATACATAATAATTGCGTTTATAAGCTTTGTGCTAAGAGGTAATTATGAAAATGCTTTTATATGCGTGCTTACATTAATAACCTTTTCTATACCAAGGTTTGTGGAGAAAAAATTCAAGATAGACATTCCAACCCTCATGGAAGGAATTATATTTGTTTTTATTTTCTGTGCACAGATACTCGGTGAGCTTGAATGTTACTATATACATTTCCCGTATTGGGACACAATGCTCCATACTGTAAGCGGATTTTTGTTTGCAGCGGTAGGTTTTTCTTTAATTGATATAATCAACCGTGACAGCAGAATTAAGTTTCATCTTTCACCTCTTTATGTATCAATTGTAGCCTTTTGTTTCTCTATGACGGTTGGTGTATTCTGGGAATTTTTTGAATTTTCGGCAGATATGCTTTTAAAACTTGATATGCAGAAGGATACAATAATTAACAGCTTTTCTTCTGTACTTTTTGATACAACCAATTCAAATATAGCAGTACCTTCAGGAATTATAGAAGAAACTCTTATAAACGGAAGAAGTGTAAAAGGCTATATAGATATAGGTCTTATAGACACAATGGCAGATCTGTTTGTAAACTTTATCGGTGCTTTGGTATTCTCCATAAGCGGTGGATTTTATATTAAACACCGAGGCGAAAAAAGTCCGATAACGAAAAATTTAATAGTTAAAATTAAAGACGACGGAGAATAAATCTCCGCCGCAGACCGTCGAAAAAGTCGTTCTACCGCAAGCAAATTATATAAATTGTAGGGTGCGGCGGTTCTCGACGAACTGTAAATAGCATAAAGTTTTATTGCATTAATCCCCGAATGTTTTCAATAAACATTCGGGGATTGCTTGCTTTTTAACAGCCGAAACCTCTCATGTGCGTCAAAAGTACAGCTTTAATTCACACTGCTGATATGCAGTGTTCACTTTCGCTGCACTTTTTCCTTCCTCAACAAAAGCCGTATGGCTTTTGTTGAAAGAGGAACAACAGAGCGAACATTGAGCATTTCAAATAGAAATGCGATAAATGAGTGATAGTTGTGACGAACACTTCGGATTTCGGCTGTCAAAATATAACTTCCTTTTTCGCACTCTGCCAGGGCGTCGATATGTTTATCGACACCCTGCGACGGAGAATAAATCTCCGTCGTTTTTTAAAACTTCATTGTAAGTGATATTCTGTTTTTCTTGGTATCTGTTTCAAGGACTTTGACTTTAACAATGTCGCCCACCTTTAAGACCTCGGATGGGTGTTTAATTCTTCTTTCACAGATTTGTGAAATGTGAACAAGTCCGTCCTGATGGACACCTATGTCTATAAATGCACCAAAGTCTATAACATTTCTTACTGTTCCCGTAAGCTCCATACCCTCTGTTAAGTCCTCAATGCTCATTATGTCAGACCTTAAAAGTGGCTTTGGAAGGTCGTCTCTTATATCTCTGCCGGGCTTTATAAGCTCGGTTATTATGTCTTTAAGTGTAGGAACACCTATAGCAAGACTTTCGGCAACCTCTGCAATACCTTTTTCGGCAACCTTATCTTCAAGCTGAGAAAGGTTGTTTTCTTTTACATCTTTGTCGCTGTAGGAGAAAATTTCAAGCAGTTTTTTTGCACTGCTGTAGGATTCAGGGTGAACGGATGTGTTATCTAAAATATTTTTGCTTTCAGGAATTCTTAAAAAGCCTGCACATTGTTCAAATGCCTTTGGTCCAAGTCTTGGAACATTCTTTAGGTCATCTCTTGATGTAAATTTACCTTTTTCTTCACGGTATGAAACAATGTTCTTTGCAACTGTAGATGAAAGACCTGAAACATAAGATAAAAGAGAGGGTGATGCTGTGTTTAAATCAACGCCAACTCTGTTAACACAGTCCTCAACCACATTTGAAAGGGTTTCGCTTAACTGCTTTTGAGGTAAATCGTGTTGATACTGACCAACACCTATAGATTTCGGGTCAATCTTAACAAGCTCTGC
>JAGARF010000089.1 GCA_017622395.1 Clostridia bacterium
ATGGAAGATAAGGCATACCTTGAAAAAGTCTTTAAAGCAGGTGCAGAAAGAGCAGAGGTAATAGCTGAAAAGACACTTAGAGAGGTTTACGAAAAAATCGGCTACATTTTAAAATGAATTGCCACGGCATAAAATTGTAGGGTGCAGCGTTTACGATGCACCGTACAAAATGTCAATTCATTACAAAGACAGGAGAAAACAATGAGTGATTTAGTTAAACTTATACTTGCGTTTATGGTTGCGTTTTTAATGGCATTTCTGTCAACACCTCTTGCGGAAAAGCTTGCCCATAAAATCGGTGCAATAGATGTGCCGAAAGACGCACGCAGAATGCACAAAAAACCAATCCCAAGACTTGGAGGACTTGCAATTTTCTTCGGCTTTGCAGTTGCAATGCTTATGTTTGCCGTAATGACAAAGGAAATGATGGCAATTCTTGCAGGCTCACTTATTATAGTAGCCCTTGGTGTTTTGGATGACAGAAAACCAATAAGAGCAATAATTAAGCTTTTGGTGCAGATAGTTGCGGCTTTTATAGTTGTTTATTTCGGCGGTGTTAAAATAGATGCAATCACAAACCCGAACATTTTTTCACCAAATGTTTATTTAGAGCTTGGGTGGCTGGCTATACCCGTTACTATCATATGGATATGCGGAGTTACAAACGCGGTTAACTTAATTGACGGTCTTGACGGTCTTGCGGCAGGAATTGCAAGTATTTCGTCTATTTGTATTATGATAATCGCACTTTTAACAAACGAATATCATATTGCGGTGTTTACGGCTTGTCTTGCAGGTGCGTGTATAGGATTTCTTCCTTATAATTTTAACCCTGCAAAAATATTTATGGGAGATTCGGGGTCTACCTTTTTAGGTTTTGCTCTTGCCTGCATATCAATTGAGGGTATGTTTAAGGGCTATGCGGCGATTTCCTTTGCAGTTCCCCTTTTGGTGCTTGCACTTCCTATTTTTGATACAACCGTTGCAATTTTAAGGCGAGTAAGAGACCACAGACCGATTATGGCACCTGACAGAGGCCATTTCCATCACAAGCTTATCGATATGGGCTTCACACAGAAACAGGCTGTTGGAATTATGTATGCAATTTCTGCACTTTTAGGTATAAGTGCGGTAATACTCACAGGCTTTGGTATGATAAGAGCACTTGTACTGCTTGTTATAGCACTTGTTTTTGTAATTGCGACTTTAATTTTGAAAAATACTCACGATAAAGACGAGGAGGAAAAATAAATGGTAAAAGTTATGACAATCTTCGGCACAAGACCTGAGGCAATTAAGATGGCACCCCTTGTAAAGGAACTTGAAAAGTGCGAAGAAATCAAATCAATTTGCACAGTTACAGCTCAGCACAGACAGATGCTTGACCAGGTGCTTGAGATGTTTGAAATCAAGCCCGATTATGACCTTAACATTATGAAAGACAGACAGACCTTAGTAAGTATTGTTACAAATGCTTTAGAGGGCCTTGATGAAATAATGAAAAAAGAAAAGCCTGATATTGTCCTTGTTCACGGCGACACTTCCACTACATTTGTCGGAGCTTTAGCAGCTTTTTACAATATGGTTGCGGTAGGCCATGTTGAGGCAGGCTTAAGAACATACGATAAATATTCACCATTCCCTGAGGAAATGAACAGACAGTTAACAGGCAGAATGACAGATATGCATTTCTCACCAACTGTTAACAACAAAAACAACCTTTTAAAAGAAAATATAACAGAAGAAGATATCTATATTACAGGTAACACAGTAATAGATGCCCTTAAAACAACAGTAAGAGAGGATTATGTGTTTGAGGACGAAACTTTGAGAGGACTTGACTTTGAAAACAGAAAAGTAATCCTGGTTACTGCCCACAGACGAGAAAATTTAGGAGAGCCTTTAAAGAATATCTGTTCTGCATTAAGAGAAATAGCACTTGAATATAAAGATGCAGACATTGTATACCCAATGCATATGAACCCTGCAGTAAGAGAGGTTGCTAAAGAATACTTATCAGACCTTGACAACGCATACTTAATTGAACCTCTTGCAGTACAGGAGCTTCACAACCTTATGAACAGATGCTATATGGTTATGACAGACTCAGGAGGACTTCAGGAGGAAGCACCTGCACTTGGCAAGCCTGTTTTAGTTCTTCGTACAGAAACAGAAAGACCCGAAGCGGTTGCTGCAGGAACAGTTAAGCTTGTAGGTGTTGAAAAAGATGTTATTATAAAAGAAGGAAAACTTCTTCTTGATGATAAATCAGCATACGATAAAATGGCAAAAGCCGCAAACCCATACGGCGACGGCTTTGCATCAGAAAGAATAGTAAAGGCAATCCTCTCAAAATTTGCAGGCGGCGAAAGACCGAAAGACTTTGAAAATTGAAAATTGAAAATGGAAAATTGAGTGAGTGGAATGGATAATATAATTGAAAAGAAAAGTTTTGATTTTGCTGTAAGAATAGTAAATTTGTATAAGCACTTGACTGTCAATAAAAGAGAGAAGGTGCTTTCAAAACAAGTTCTTCGGAGCGGAACAAGCGTAGGTGCTAATGTAGCAGAGGCACAGCAAGCACAAAGCAAGGCGGATTTTGTTTCAAAAATGAATATAGCGTTAAAAGAGATTTCGGAAACAAAATATTGGATCAAGCTTTTATATGCAACAAAGTATCTTTCTGAAGAGGAAGAAACCTCAATTCTGAGTGACTGTATTGAAATAGAGAAGATATTGGTCACTATAATAAAAACATCAAAACAATAATTTTCAATTATCCATTTTCAATTTTCCATTTGTATGCTTTCGTGGTGTAAT
>JAGARF010000090.1 GCA_017622395.1 Clostridia bacterium
CAAGCTTAAACGGATTCATAATACCGTTAGGGTCAAGCTGTTTCTTAATACCTTCAAACACCTGCATTGCAGGGCCATACTGTTCTTTCATAAGTCTTCCAAGCTTAATACCAACACCGTGATGGTCATTAACAACACCGCCATTAGCAAGAGCAGTTCTTACGCCGCAGTTCCAGATTGCCTGATGAAGTCTGAACGCCTCATGTGGATCCTGAGGAACTTTATCACCATCAACAATAAATCTGTCGTAAATCATACAACCCCATTCATACCAGTGTGAGAAGTGTGCTATAAATTTAGCCTGTGGGAAGTTTGTTTCAATAGCTTTTTTCATTTCCCAGTAAATTCTTTCAATCTTATCGTATGGTGCAATTGTATCCATTGTACCAAAGCACTGAGGAATGTCCATCATGTGACCTGGATAGAAGAAAGTGATTTTTTCTTTCCACCATTTTTCACCGTATTCACTGCCTAAATCTTCTGCACCATATTTACCGAATGTTTCGAGAAGGATTTTCATTTCAAGGTCTGCCATTTCTTTTACACCTTCAATGGCGATATTCATAAATGCACCCTTCTTTTCAACTCCAACAATTTTCTTAATTAAAGATGCAGTTTCTGCTTCGTCATAAAGACGCATAACAGATGGTTTGAACTTCTGGAGAAGTTCTCTTCCTGCATTAAATGCATCTGTCATATTGTGGAACAAAAATCCTCTGAACTGTCTTGATTCAGGCTGTTCGTAGATTCTCATCTGTGCCTTTGTCATAACGCCAAGTGTACCCTCTGAACCGATGAAAATCTGGTTAAGGTCAGGACCTGCAGCGTGTTTTGGTGCAGGTGATGTTTCAATAATATCACCATTTGGAAGAACAACCTCCATTTGAAGCACCATATCGTCAATTTTACCGTATTTTGTTGATGAAACACCAATACCTCTATGTGCTAAAAAGCCACCAACAGTTGAGCAGGTTAATGATGAAGGATAATGCATTGTTGCATAACCTTTTTCGTTTGCTGCCCATTCAATGTGCTTGTAAATTGCACCAGTACCGCACTCTATGTACATGCCCTGTTCGTTTACATCGTAGATTTTATTCATTCTCTTTGTATCAAGAACGATACCACCGCAAACAGGAATAGCACCACCCTGTGTTCCGCCACCTGCTCCCCATGTTGTTACGGGAATTTTGTAGTAGTTTGCAATTTTAAGTACTGCTGAAACCTCTTTTGCATCCTTTGGTGCAACAATAAAGTCGCCTTCAGGCATACGAAGTCCTCTGTCTGCCCACATTCTTGACAACCAGAAATAATCAACACTGTGGGTTAATTTATCAATTGTTCTTGTTGAACAATTTTCTCTGCCAACCGCATCCTCAAGCTCAGTTGCGATTACATCAAATAAAAAATCTGTCATTATTATTCTTCCTTTCTAACTTATAACATTTGCTTAAATATATTGATATTTTATTAGTTGACATTCAACATTGTATTAATCCTCTAACGGATCAAAAGAAATTTCAGGGATATATTTACAGAATTCTTTAAGTATATGACTATAATTTCCATAAATCTCACTCATATGGTGAATGTAAGGTCCATTTATTATTTTCTTTTCAAGCTTTGACCAGTCTTTAAATTCAGCCCACATATATGTACCAAAAGTATGCGGTCCGTCAACTGTTTTATACTCTCCTCCAAGAAGAGTGTATTTACCGCCATCGCCCTGAAATCTTGCTATTGTATATTCTCCGTCTTTTGCTTTGAAGCTTGGTTTTGTATTAAAAAGCTTTGGCTTTGAATCTTCTGCTCTCATAGAATATGGAAAAGGTCCGCAATGCCATAAAAGTTCAGCATTTTTATTTTCAGGATGTCTTACAGTAAATTCACCAAACACAGGAGCATACTTTCCTCTTGTTGCACACATTAAAAGCGCATTTGTTATTGCACCATGAATGTCTGCTTCACAGGTTACAATGTAACCCATATCGTAAAGAATACTCATTGCAAGGCAAGGATTAGCACCAACTGCCAAAGGCATAGCTGACCAACATTCTGAAGAAAGAGCGCTTGAATTTGTTTCTTCCATAATTTCTTTATAAACATATACAAATGCAAGCATTTTCTTTAACACTTCATCATCAAGTCCACAAACATCATACTTTTCTTTTAAATCAATAAGGTCTTTATCGAGAATTTCAGTCTTTTCATTTAAAACCTTGTTAAACTTATCAACTACCCCAGCCATATTAATGTTGTTAAGATTTATACCAAATTTTTCAGTTAATTCAAGTTCGTTATACATAACACTTTTAAACGGAGTAAGTCTTGTTCCTACCTGAGTTATTGTAAGGTTTTTGAAATTTTTGACCATTGTAACTACTGACAAGAATTTTTTAAAACCATCAGCAAATATCTCATTCTCAACAGGACAGTTTTCAATATATGAAAAAGGAACTTTATATCGTCTTAACTGCTTACTTATGGCAAACAATCCACATTGTGCATCTGTATAACGCTGTCCGTCAGGTTCAAACACCATATCCTGAGGACCCCATAGCAGAACAGGAAGTCCCATTTTCTTTGCTACCTGACCGCAAACTTCTTCGTTACCAAAGTTACAATTAATAATAAAAATCGCATCAACCTTCTGAGCCCTTAAGTATTCACAAACTTTGTCACAGTCTTCATTCTTATATAAAACACCTAAATCATTGAGCCATTCAAGATCACAGAATTCTGTGATATCATCCGCAAAATTATCTTTCAAAAAAGAAATTACTTTGTTTTTATTTTCAACTCCTTTAGCCGGTTCGAAAATACCTTTTCTTGTTTTAAAATCGCCTAAATTTCTTACATCGGGAATAAGACCGATTTTCAATTTGTAATTTAGCATTAAAAACTTTCCTTTCTTATGAAAATATTTTCATTTTTTACTCCTTTAACTTTAAAAAGTATATCATATAATGAAAATATTTTCAATAGATATAACGAAAAAAATTTTAAAATTGACAATATTTTATCATTATTGTATAATATCTGTATGAAAATATTTTCACACGAGGTATATAATGGATAGAA
>JAGARF010000003.1 GCA_017622395.1 Clostridia bacterium
AAAATATCCTTCCTCTGTGGGATATTCCTTTAAATAATTCTCAAAATCTCTGTACTTATTCATAAATACAACCTCCTTATTTTATTGCTACTGCAACAAAAAAGCCCCGACTTGCAATATATATGCAAATCAAGGGCGAATATACTTTTCCGCGGTGCCACCTTGTTTCGAGTTTGAAACTCCTCAGCAGGATACCAACATATCCCTGACTGCTTACGCGAGTCCTGCGTCAGCGCATTTAACGCCGCCCTCAACAGTCCATATTACTCAGGCAACCTTATGGAACTCACACCGTAATCCACTCGCTCTTAAGATTGTTATCTGACTTTTTTCTGTCTCATCGGTTTGTTGCAATATTAATTTAATAGGATTATACCACCGCACCCTTGCTGTGTCAAGCGTTTTTTTATAACGCAATGTCGTCGATGAGCTTTAATTCTTCGTCTGTAAAGCATACATTATCAAGCATCTTTATACAGTCAAGTATCTGTTCAGGTTTTGATGCACCAATAAGAACACTTGTAACCGCATCATTATTGTAAACCCACGCAAGAGCCATTTGTGCCAAAGTCTGCCCTCTCTTTTTTGCAAGCTCATTTAGTCTTGCAATTTTTTCAACAAGCTGAGGAGTAATTCCTTCGGCTTTTAAAAATCTTCCGTCTGTTTTTACTCTGCTGTCTTCGGGAATTCCTTTCAAATATCTGTCGGTAAGCAAGCCCTGTGCGAGAGGGCTGAAAATAATCATACCCTTTTTCTCATCAAGTGCCGCATCGAAAATTTTATTTTTATCTAGTCCTCTGTCAAGTATTGAATATCTGTTTTGATTAATAACAAAAGGACAATGAAGTTCATTTAATATTTTTGCCGCCTCAATCATAGTTTTGCCGTCATAATTAGAAAGACCTGCATAAAGAGCCTTACCGCTTTTTACCGCATCTGCAAGTGCCCACATAGTTTCATATAAAGGTGTTTCCTTGTCCATTCTATGGTGATAAAAAATATCTACATAATCAAGACCCATTCTTTTAAGACTCTGGTCAAGGCTTGATATAAGATATTTTCTGCTGCCTCCGTCACCATATGGACCTTCCCACATAAAATAGCCTGCTTTAGTGCTTATAATCATTTCATCTCTGTAAGAGAAAAGATGTTCTTTTAAAATTTTACCGAAATTGGTTTCTGCACTTCCGGGATTTGGTCCATAATTATTAGCTAAATCAAAATGAGTAACACCATTGTCAAAGGCAGTAAAAATCATCTCACACATATTTTCAAAACTGCCTGTATCCCCGAAATTATGCCAGAGGCCCAAAGATACTGCAGGGAGCTTTAATCCACTTTCTCCGCATCTGTTATACTGCATATTTTTATATCTGTTTTCGTTTGCTGTATACATAAACTACTCCTTTTAAATAGCCTTTTCTTTCCATTTTCCTCTTGCGTAGAATATAACTGTAAGTATTGCACCTATTACCCAGGACATAACAAGAGATATCTGAATACATTCACTCATACCAAGGGGCATTTCAGGTGTTCTTGTTAAATATGAAATTCCGTAGGCAATAGGAACTCTTATTGCAACCGTTGTTATTAATGATATCCACATAGGCGTCATAGTATCCCCCGCTCCTCTCATTATTCCTGAAAGGCTTTGGGTTACTGCAACTGCAATATATCCGATTGCAAGAATTTTCATAAGCTCAAAGCTTCTGTTTACAAGTTCTGCTGTGTCTGTAAATACCCACATAAGATTTTTACCGAACAAAAGAATTATCGCAGTAATAACAGTTGAGCAACCAACTGCAATCAATGTTCCCTGTTTTGCCCCCTTTACTACTCTGTCATAAAGACCTGCTCCAACATTTTGTCCTGAATATGTAGTAAGAGCTGTACCAAAAGAAAAGTTTGGCATCATAGCAAAGCCGTCTACTCTCATTATAACAACATTTGCGGCAATAAATAATTCACCGAACTGATTTGTAAGTGACTGAACAATAATCATTGCTGATGAAAAAATTGCCTGCGTAAGTCCTGACGGAAGTCCAAGCCTTATTATAGTTTTAACAAAACTGCCTGCAGGCTTTAAATATTTCTTTCCGAAATCAAAAAATTCTGTCATTCTTGCAAGCTTTAAAATACAAAGAATTGAAGATAACATCTGTGCTATTACCGTTGCAAGAGCAACTCCGCCAACTCCCATATCAAGATATGCCACAAAAACAATATCAAGCACTATATTTACAACTGTTGCAACAAGCAAATATAAAAGAGCAGAAAAAGAATCTCCGAGTCCCCTGATTACTCCGCTTAAAATATTATAATATGCCATACCGGCAATTCCCACAAGCGAAATTATAAGATAATCTGCACACCAGTCTAAAATTGACTCAGGTGTATTCAGCATAACAAGAACCGGTCTTATAAGGGGCGTTGCAAAAACTATAAGTATAAGACAACTGATAGCTGTTACAGTTATACAATTTCCTACTGTATAAGACAGATTTTCTCTTTTCCCCGCTCCGAAGTATTGTGAAACCATTATGTTTGCTCCTGCTGATATACCTATAAACAGCACAAGCAGCATATTTAAAATAGGTGCTGCACTTCCAACTGCCGCAAGTGCATTATCCCCTACATATTTACCTACCACTATACTGTCAACTGTACTGTAAAGCTGTTGTGCTATATTACCTATAAGCATAGGCAGGGTAAACAGCACAATACCTTTCCACACAGAGCCTTTCGTCATATCAGTAGGTGCAAATAATTTCTTAAACATTTTAAACCTCATTTCTGTCAAAAACAAATTTTGCTTTTTTCTATATCGTATATTACC
>JAGARF010000091.1 GCA_017622395.1 Clostridia bacterium
CCATAAGATCAACAAATTCAAAGAAGATATAATAAACGAAGCTAACAAGACTATCGAGCAACATAAAACCATATTTTTCATGTTCTGAAAAACTACTTTTCCACAAAAGGAGAATTATTATGTATTCAAAAGAACTAGCAGATGCTATGAAAGCATATCTTGATTCTACGGAATATCCCTATTCATTTTTTGACGACGAGGGTTTGTTTGTGCTTACTGTACATCAGCCCGGGAAAATAGAGTATATAGATTATGGAATTTTTGTAGATGAGCATTCCTATTATTTATGTGCTGAATTGGAAAATTTATCAATTGACGTAACCAACATTACTGCTGTATCTGAATATCTGCACAGAATAAACTCTAATTATTCAATCCTTTTCTACCCGGGTTTTGAAAGTAAAACTATTCGTTGCAAACAGGTTGTTAACTGCGATGGAATTAAACCAACCGATGAATTTATTAAAAGCTTTCTTTTTCTTATTCCTGATATGATAAAAGTGTTTGGAGATGGGTTAATTGATGTTATCAAAAAAGAAAGTTCACCAGAAGCAATTTTTGACAGATACGAAAAATACGGAAATTATGTAGAAAAGGAAACATACTCGGATAAAATCTTCAATGTTATTAAAGGATTTTTGAATTTGCAGGGTCTGTCCTATGAGGTGTGTCCATCGAAATCGGGAAATAATATATACATTATGTTCAAAATGAATATTAATTCCAAGCTTGAACAAACAATATTCACTATTAATATATGCAAAAATACATATTCTGTTTATGCATATTTAGATTTTGATATTAAAGAGGAAGCAATCGACACTCTTTCAGAATATTTACACCGTATAAACAGCTATTGTTTATTCAGTAATTTTGAATTTGCAATAGATAAAAAGATGATATATAGCACAAGCTGGGTTAACTGTGTCGGCATAACCCCTTCTTACGAAATGATAAAAGAAAGTATTTACGATGTAAAAGAACTTATCGAAGATTGGGGAGATTTTCTTGCAGATATAGTCGATGGCAAACAACCTGACAAAGAAAAGTTTGAACAAATTATAAACGAACTTCTTGAAGCTGGAGGTTAAACATAAAAAATAAACAGGCTGTAACAAAATGCAAAACTTTGCAATTTGTTACAGTTTTTTATGTTCTGCTGCTTATACAGGTTGCACAAGTTTTTTGTGTAAAGTGACTAACTTTTTGTATTGCTTTTTACTGTTAGTTCCCTTATAATAACAGTGATTTAAAAGAAAGGCGGTGATTATATGTCACCCTACAAATGGCTTTACGGCTACATTAAAAAGCATATGTCTGCTTTGATTATTACCTGTATTATTACCCTTATTTATGTTGGTATGACCTTTGTTCAGCCTCTCGCACTTGGTAATCTTGTTGAAGCAGTTACACAGCGGGGCGACCTTTCAAATCTATGGTTATATTCCGCAATTTTAATCGGGGCTATTATTATTAAAACCTCTTTATGGTATTTAAGACAGCACATATATGAGGTTGTATCGCAAGATGTTATCTTAAACATAAGAAAAAATGTATTTAAAAAGCTTCAGTCAAATGAAGTTGAATACTTCGAGCATAACCGAACAGGCGATATTATGGCAGCCCTCTCTCTTGACACAGAGTACATAAGAACTTTTATTGCATCTACAATTCCTGTCGCTTTAACGCAGATTATGCTTATAGTTGTTGGTATTGCAATCATTCTTTCCGTAAGTCCTTTACTTGCACTTACGCTTTTAATTGTAACACCTTTTATAGGCTTTTTCTCTGTTAAATATGTGTCAAGTGTTACACCTGTGCACACAAAAATGCGTAATGCTTCTGCTAAGCTTAACACAGTTGCTGAAGAAAACATAAGCGGTAACAGAATTGTTAAGGCATATGTACGGGAAGACTACGAAAAGGAAAAGTTTGAAAAGGCAAATAAGAATTACTATACTTCCGTAAGAACCTTTGTTAAAATATGGGCAGACCTTTATCCTAATCTACAGTTTTTTATCGACTGTGAAAATGTTGTGTTTGTTTTAGTCAGCGGTATTTTCCTTATTACAGGGAATATGAGCTTTGGCAGTTTCGCAACAATCAACGGTATTTTGTGGTGTATTACATCACCATTAGGCTCTCTCGGAACTCTTTTAAATCAGGTTAAGCAGTTTGTGACAGGCTCGGCGAAATTACTCAGCATTGAAAACCATTCACCCAAAATCGGCAACACCCATAAAATTTTGAAAAAGGGTACAGGCATTAACGGCAAAATAGAATTTAAAAATGTTCAGTTTGACCACGGCAGAAACAGAGCAATAAGAGGCATTTCATTTTCTGTCGAACCGGGTATGACTGTTGCAATTACAGGGCCTACAGGCTCCGGAAAAACCTCTGTCGTTAATCTTATTGCAAGATTTCACGAAGCACAGCAGGGGACAGTTTACATTGACGATATAAATATTAAAAACATAGATATCGAAACCTTAAGGAAAAGCATTTCTTACGCAATGCAGGACATTTTCCTTTTCTCGGACACTATTAAAAATAACATTGCATACGGTGTTCCCGACGCAACAGATGCAGACATTGTCCGTGTTGCAAAAATTGCAAACGCTCACGATTTTATTATGGCAATGCCCGACGGCTATAATACCATAGTCGGTGAAAGAGGCGTAGGACTTTCAGGCGGTCAAAGACAAAGAATTTCTCTTGCAAGGGCACTTCTTAAGAACCCTTCCATACTTATTCTTGATGATACAACCTCTGCCATTGATATGGAAACAGAGCATATGATACAAGATATGCTGAAGAAAACCTTCACAAACAGAACTACCTTTATTATAGCACACCGAATTTCGTCTATTAAAAATGCAGACCTTATTTTAGTTATGAAAGACGGCAGAATTATAGAATGGGGTACTCACGTCGAGCTTATTGCTCAAAACGGTTACTATAAAGCTGCCTGTGATGACCAATACGGCGACTTTAACAACACTTTCGGAGGTGAGATTAATGGCTAAGAGAAATACTGCAACTGTTGACGAGGAATTAAAAAGCGGTATAAACCTTAAAACTTTTAAAAGGCTTAGTAAATATTTAAAGCCTTATGCCAAGGGTATAGCTTTTGTTATATTTATTATGCTTATAAGCTCGGCAGCATCTCTTATAACACCATATCTTACAAGCCTTGCGATTGATAAGTATGTTCCTGAAAAAAACATACCTGCAATAATAATTATTGCACTTATGATGCTTTTGTGTTTTCTTGTAATTAAAATCATTTTGAAAAAAAGGGCACTTGTAATCAACAATATAGGTCAGAGTTTTATTTTAAACTTAAGGTCGGACCTTTTTGCACATCTGCAAAAGCTCCCCTTTTCTTACTTTGACTCAAGACCTCACGGCAAAATCTTAGTAAGAATTGTTGGATATGTAAACTCAATTGCATCACTTTTTTCAGATGGTATCGTTGACATCATAACAAGCATTTTCACTATTGTTGTTACTATTGTATTTATGTTTTCCCTTGATGTTAAATTTACACTTATATGCCTTTCAGGTATTCCGATTTTTCTCATTATAATTTCTATACTGAGAGCATCGCACAGAAAAGCGTGGCAGATACTTTCTGCAAAACAAAGCAATCTTAACGCATATGTTCACGAAAGCATATCAGGTGTTAAGGTTACGCAGGCATTTAACAGAGAAAACGAGGATTTAAGAAGATTTACAGGCATCTGCCAGGACAACAAAAAATATTGGATGAAGGCAAAGCACATTGAAATGGGTATTCCTGTTTCAGTTGAAATTATAACTGTTCTGGTTACGGTTGCACTTTACTACTACGGTGCTATAGGTATAGCAAACCAAACCGTAAAGCTTGGTCTTTTAATTGCTTTTGCATCTTATGTAAGCAGATTCTGGACTCCTATTTCAACACTTGCAAACTATTATAATCAGATTGTAACCTGCTCAGCATACATTGAGAGAATTTTTGAAGTGCTTGATGAGCCTCTTGTTATTGAAGATGTTAAGGATGCATATGAACTGCCTGAAATTGTTGGCAATGTTAAATTTGAAAATGTTGTTTTCAGCTACGAGGAGGGCACAAGAAATATTTTAGATAATGTTTCCTTTGATGTTAAGCCAGGCGAAACCGTTGCCTTTGTAGGCCCTACCGGTGCCGGGAAATCTACAATTGTTAATCTTCTTTCAAGATTTTACAACATAAACGACGGCAAAATTACCATTGACGGAAATGATATAAGCAAAGCAACGCTTTCATCTTTAAGAAAGCAGATGGGCGTTATGCTTCAGGACAGTTTTCTGTTCACAGGTACAATTATGGATAACATAAAATACAGCAAGCTTGATGCAACAGATGATGAGGTTTATGAGGTAGCCAAAGCTGTTTGTGCTCATGATGTTATTATGTCACTTCCTGACGGCTATAACACAATGGTAACTGAAAGAGGCGACTCTTTATCCTCAGGACAAAAACAACTTATCTGCTTTGCAAGAACACTTCTCGGCAACCCTAAAATCCTTATTCTTGATGAGGCAACCTCAAACATAGATACAGAAACAGAGCTTGCACTTCAAAAAGGTTTAAACAAGCTTTTAGAGGGCAGAACATCTTTTATTATTGCCCACCGTCTTTCAACAATAATCGCCTGCTCAAAAATTATGTATATTGCAGACGGTAACATTCAAGAAAGCGGAACACATGAAGAACTTCTTGCCAAGAAAGGCAAATACTATGATTTATACAATTCACAATTTAAGTTTTTAGGAGAAATTTAATGGACATTATTAAAACACTTTCAGAGGAATTCGGTGTTAAAGAACACTATGTTAAAAATATCATAGATTTAATTGACAGTGACAACACAATTCCTTTCATTGCACGATACAGAAAAGAGGCAACAGGCTCCTGTGATGACCAGGTGCTCCGTGAGCTTTCGGACAGACTTACCTATTTAAGAAACTTTGAGAAACGCAAGGAAGAAATCTCTGCAGCCATAACAGAGAGCGGAAATATGACTGATGAAATTGCAAAGGCTATTGAAGATGCACAAACTCTCGCCGCTCTTGAGGACATATACCGTCCTTTCCGCCCTAAAAAGCAAACAAGGGCAACAATAGCAAAAGCAAAGGGGCTTGAGCCTTTAGCAAAATTAATTTTACAGCAAAAATCAGGCTGTGACCCTTATAAAGAGGCAGAAAGCTATATAGACAGCGAAAAAGGTGTTGAAACTCTTGATGATGCAATAAACGGAGCAAAAGATATTATTGCAGAAACTGTTTCAGATGACCCATACATAAGAGGAAGGGTGCGAAACAGCTTATCAACAAGAGGTGTTATATCCACCAAAAACACAAAAGAGGAAGACTCTGTTTATTCTATGTATTATGAATACACTGAGCCTGTAGCAAGAATTCCTTCACACAGAATTCTTGCCATAAACAGAGGCGAGGCAGAGGAATTTTTAAAAGTTTCTGTAACAGGTGACGATGAATTTATTTTAGGATATATAAACAAACATTTTGTTAAAGGTAATTCCGCCTGCTCGGCTCTTGTTAAAGAATCTGCAGAAGATGCGTATAAAAGACTTATCTTCCCATCAGTAGAAAGAGAAATAAGAAATGCATTAACAGAAAGAGCATCAGATGCGGCTATCAAGGTTTTTGCAGATAATTTAGAACCGCTTATTATGCAACCCCCTGTTAAAAACAGAGTTTGTATGGGCTTTGACCCTGCATACAGAACAGGCTGTAAAATTGCAGTATGCGATGGCACAGG
>JAGARF010000092.1 GCA_017622395.1 Clostridia bacterium
CCACCGTATGCATAAAATGCATATGCAGGTATTCTTTCTACACCTTCTCCAAATATAAGCTCTATGCCATTTCCTGATTTCCCTGCATAATCAAACTGCTGACTTGCATTTGTAAAATCAGCTACACTTTTTGCATTCCATATTATTTTTTCAAGAGCCCTTGCCTGATAAAAAGCAATTTCTCCTATTGTTGTCACATCTTTGCCTATTGTTATTTCTGTTAATGCATCGCAACCTCTGAATGCCTCTCTTGCAACAGATGTAACACCCTCACTGATAACAACCTTTTTGATTTCCGATTTGTGATTTTTCCAGGGTATGCTTGTTGACATTTCACCTGCCCCTGATATTTCGAGTACACCATCATCACTCAATACCCATTCAAGATTAGTTCCACACTCACCTGACTGCTCTGCATTTACCGGTAAAGCTGTACCTGAAACTGCAAACAAAATTAAAAGAATACCATATATTATTTTTTTCATGATTGACCCTCCTAAAAAATAATGAGCAGAAAAAAATCACCTGCTCTTATATAAGATTATTTCTTTAACTTTTCCCAGCTTTCCGCTTTTCAGCTATTTTTCTTCAACAATATCACATACTGCAACAATGTTTAAGCTTCAAGTTTCTCTATTGCTGATTATAACAGAAAAACTGCTTGAAATCAAGCAGTTTTAAAATCTATCCAGAAGTTTGTTCCGTTTATTTTGTCTGAGGTTACGCCGTATTTAAAATTATGACGGGTTAAAATTTCTTTAACAATGGAAAGACCTATTCCCGTACCTGCAATTCGTCTTCTTCCGCTTTTGTCGATTTTATAATATCTGTCCCAGATATGTCTTATGTCTTCAGGCTCTATAACATCACCAAAGTTTCTCACATTGAAAACTCCGTTTTCTGTTAATACTATATCAACCGTCTGTGTATCAATACTGTGGTTTATTGCATTGTCAACTAAGTTGCACACAACCTGTTCAAGTCTTGCATAATCACCTGTTACCATTACATCTTCAGCTAAATTCATATTAAACACAAAGCCCTGCTGTGTATATATATCATACCTTTCCATAAGTTTTTTTAGCATTTTGGTAAGATTAAATTCTTCAAATGCAAAGTCAAGCTTATCTGCCTGAAGTCTTGAAAGGTCAAGCATATTTGTTATAAGGCCTGAAAGCCTGTCCGTTTCGTCTATTATAATTCCCAGCTGTTTTTCTCGCTTTTCGGGAATATCTCCTGAAAGGTCGCGGATTGTTTCTGCATAACCTTTTATCATAGTAAGAGGTGTCCTTAATTCGTGAGAAACATTTGCAATTAAATCTTTTCTTATACTGTCCACCTTGCCAAGCTCTTTAGTCATTTCATTGAAATCGTTGGTTAAAACTCCAAGCTCATCCGCATTTTCAACCTGAAGATTAACATCATAATTTCCTGCCGCAACCTGTCTTGCCGCAACAGAAAGCTTTCGTATTGGCTTTGTTATGGTTGACGCAAATGCAAAAGCAAGCACAAGTGACACAACTAAAACAACCAGCATTATAACAACAAAAAGTCTGCCGAGTATATCTGCCGTTGACTGTATCGGCACAAGAGATGACCTTGTTGCAACATAGTAATTCACATCTCCTGCTTTGAATTTGTTTATAAGCATTATTGCGTTGTCCTGTTCCTTCTGTTGCTCCTCCTTCGGTTTAATTTTCAGAACCTTTGAGTTTTCTCCTGTTTCAATCATTTCCTTAACTGCATTTGTTGCAACAATGCTTGACATCATATTGCCAAAGCTCATTCTTATTCTTGAATCATTCTGCATAAAGTACATATACGGGGAAACAATTATTTTTCCCTCGTTGTCGAAAATCTCAACAAACAAGTCATTTTCTCTGCTTATTTCAAGAAGCTTTTCGTAGTTTTCGGTTATATCGCCCTTTGAGAGAGTTTTTACAATATCAACCTGAACCTTTTTAACATCAAGCTCTTTTGTGTACTCATAAAAATCCTGCAGGAAAACAACACCAAGAAGCCACATAATAATAAGAATTACCGAAACAACCCCTATCATATAGCCCCAGGTTTTAAATTTTATGGATTTAAGCATTGTCATCCACCTCTAATTTATAGCCAATACTCCATATTGTTTTAATGTAGTTTCTGTATGGCTCAATGCTGTTTCTCAGCATTTTTATGTGCGTATCAACGGTTCTGTCATCACCGAAAAATTCGTACCCCCATATGGTGCTTAAAATTTTCTCTCTTGATAAAACAATGTTCTGGTTTTTAACCATATAAACTAGAATGTCAAATTCCTTTGGTGTTAAGGTTATCTGCTTACCGTCAACCAAAACCTTTCTGCCTGTTTCGTCAATTTCAATTCCGGGGATTTTTAAAACTCCCTGTTTTTCAGCTATAGCTCCGCTTCTTTTCAAAACAGCCTTAACTCTCGCAACAAGTTCTTTAGGACTGAAAGGCTTTGTTATATAATCATCAACTCCCATTTCAAAACCAAAAAGCTTATCGTACTCTTCCCCTCTTGCACTAAGCATAATAACAGGCACATTGGAAAACTTTCTCACTTCTCTTACAACAGTAAAACCGTCAACCTTTGGCATCATTATATCAAGCACAACTACATCAAATTCGTCATTCTTAATTTTTTCAATAGCTTCCATACCGTCAGCCGCCTCGTCGTATGTATAGCCCTCAAAATCAAGGTATTCCTTTATTATATCTCTTATTCTTTCTTCATCGTCAACAATAAGTACATTATACACATTATCACCTCTATCTTATTATAACATATCATCTTAACATTTCCTATGTATTTTTTGTGAAATTTTGAAATATTATTTTTCACAAATAAATAAGGGAACAGTTTACCTGTCCCCATTTTTTACAACATTTCTGCCATTTTATCAAGTTTTCCTGCAAAGATTTCGCTTCCTACTGCTCTGTTTTCTTTTTTCCACAGTCTTAAAAATTCTGCTTTAAGCTTTAAAATTTCCTCTTTAAGCTCTGTATCCTTCCTTTCATTAAGGATGCACTCAATAAACTTCGCCGTAAGTATTACCATATGGCAGTTACATATAATTTCTTCTATGTACGGTGTTTTCTTATTCAATGCAAGCAATTCTTTTTTTATGTTCTGCATATAATCAACAATCTGCAAGCAAGACACAGGTTCAATAAAGGTTTCTTTGCCATTTAAAATTCTTGACAGATCATCTAAAAGCACTGTACTGTCCCAGATGCTGCAATTTTCCAGAATATAATAATTGCAAAGCTTTCGCAGAATTGCACCAACCTTGTTGCCGTCAAACAAGAATTCATCCGCATAATCAATCACATATTTAAGTATGTTTCTATTCATTTTTGAATACGGCGTATGAGTGAAAGGCTCAAGTGCTAACGGCACTTTGTAATTCCAGGAACAACAAGCTCCGTATATATATGACAAAAAGCTCATTACAGTAAACTGCGGATGCCCGCCGTTGCCCCAATCAGTCAGGAGCATACCTTCTCCCTTATGAACAATACATGCCTTAGCGGCTGACTCTATGTTATAGACCATATTTTCAAATCTGCCTGTATAGCTTCCCCAGCTCGATGTTCCTGGACAGGTATAGAATTTAAGTCCGTGCTTTTTTAAAAATCCGCATCTTTCCATAAATGGGAATTCTTCCTCATATCCCCAATCAAGAACAATACAATTGGGATTTATATCCTTTATAGATTCAGGATGGCTAAATACAATATCGTCCCAGAACATTGGTATTTTGTTATATTTTTCATTTGAAAGCTCTATAATCCTGTTAAGATAATCAAGATAAACCTTGCCTTTACCATATTTTTCACAGGCATCTTTTGTTTCGCCCATTCCAAGCTCAATGGGTTCGTCTAATCCGACATTGAAAAACTCTGAGTCGAAATAAGGCAACAAATCTCCGTATATAGTATCCACAAGCTCTAACGATTCTTTCTTTAAAGGATTAAGGGTTGAGGAGTTTTTGCCATCCTCTCTTGTTATGCCAAGAGGCTTTAATTCCTCTTTTTTAAGCCACTCACCCATATGTCCCAATCCGTTCTGGTTAGGAACAAGCTCTATAAAACGGTCCTCGCAATATTTCTTTATTTCTATAATCTCTTCTTTTGTTATGGGCATCATATCCTTACAATATTCAGCGAAGTGGTCATATTCAAAAACCAGATTTTCAAGATATAGCTGAAGTTGATTATATTTAAGGTCTGCCATAATATCAACGAGTTTAAAAAGCGTTTCTTTTAAAGGAACTTTTCCACGGCTTATATCTATCATTATCCCTCTCTCTTTTATCATAGGATAATCGTGAATTTTTTGTTTTTCTGTTTCTTTAAATCTAACAAGCTGTTTGAGAGTTGATACCGCTCTGAAAGCACCTTCTGCACACGAAGATACAATAAGGATATTTTCGTCCACTTCCAGCACATACTCTTCTTTTTTAAGGCTTGCATCAGCATTAAATATAATTTTTTGCTTTGCATCTGCGGAATAATTTAGAAAAGTTCTTAAATAATTCTCCACTTTTTTATCCGCAACCTCAAATGCATACTCATTGGCAAAAGCGATCTTTTTGCCAAACCATTCCTGATTTTGCACCTGTGGTAAAATTTCCATCATATTCCCTCCCTATTTTATATATTTAAAGTTTATCATTGCACCAAAGAAAAGTCAAGAAAAAGAACAATTTCAAATTGACAATCACTGCTTGTAGTGCTATAATTTAATAAATACAATTTATTTCTAAAGGAGAGAAAATATATGGATATGTTAAAGCAAATTTCTGACATAGGTATTGTTCCTGTAATTAAAATTACAGATGTAAACAAAGCTGTACCTCTTGCAAAAGCATTAATCGACGGTGGTCTTCCAATCGCTGAAATCACATTCAGAACAGATGCTGCGGAAGATGCAATCAAAGCTGTTTCAAAAGCTTTCCCTGATATGCTCGTAGGTGCAGGCACAGTTCTTACAATTGATCAGGCTAAAAGAGCAAAAGATGCCGGTGCTAAATTTATTGTAAGCCCTGGCTTTAACCCAAAGGTTGTTTCATGGTGCCTGGAAAACGACATTATTCCAACACCCGGTTGCACATCACCAACAGAAATTGAACAAGCTTTAGAGCTTGGACTTAAAGTTGTTAAATTCTTCCCTGCTGAACAGAGCGGCGGTATTGCAAAAATCAAAGCTCTTTCTGCTCCTTACGGAAATCTTAAATTTATTCCAACAGGCGGAATTGACGCATCAAATCTTTTAAGCTACATCACAAACAAAAAGATTTTAGCTTGCGGCGGAAGCTTTATGGTTAAAGAAGACTATATTGAAAACGAACAGTGGGATAAAATCACAGAGCTTACAAAAGAAGCTGTTAAAACAATGCTCAGCTTTAAGATTGCTCACATCGGTATTAACTCAGAAAATGCTGACGAGGCTAAGAAGGTTGCAGAAATGCTCTCTTTAGTTACAGGTCTGCCAATAACAAAAGACGGCGAAAAGAGTGTATTTGCAGGAACAGAATTTGAGGTTATGAAATCAATGGGCAGAGGCAAATGCGGTCATATTGCAATTTCTACAACAAGTGTTGACAGAGCTGTTTACCACCTTTCTGCAAAAGGCGTTCAGTTTGATGAAGATTCTGCAACATATAATGCAGACGGTTCAAGAAAATTCATATACATTAAGGAAGATATCGGCGGTTTCGGTATTCACCTGGTAGAATCTAAATAAAGGAGAGAGTACATATGAAAATAGTAACAATGGGTGAAATAATGCTCAGACTTTCAACACCCGGTAACGAAAAATTCATTCAGGCAGACGAATTTGATGTTTGCTACGGCGGCGGTGAGGCAAATGTTGCAGTTTCACTTGCAAACTACGGCCACGATGCTGAATTTGTAACAAAGGTTCCTGAAAACCCAATCGGCGAATGTGCAGTAGCGGCACTCAGAAAAATGAATGTTGAAACAAAACACATTGCCAAGGGCGGAGAAAGACTTGGTATCTATTTCTTAGAAACAGGTGCCGCTATGAGAGCTTCAAATGTTGTTTACGACAGAGCTCATTCTTCAATCTCAACAGCAAAAGCAGAAGATTTCGATTTTGACGCAATCTTCGAGGGCTGTGATTGGTTCCATTTCACAGGTATCACACCTGCTGTTTCAGATGCTGCAGCAGAGCTTACAGAAGCAGCTCTTAAGGTTGCAAAAGCTAAAGGTGTAAAAGTTTCCTGTGACCTTAACTTCAGAAAAAAACTCTGGTCAAGCGAAAAGGCACAGAAAGTTATGTCTAATCTTATGCAGTATGTTGATGTTTGCATCGGTAACGAAGAAGACGCTGAAAAAGTTTTAGGCTTTAAACCGGGCAACACAGATGTAACATCAGGTGAGCTTGAGCTTGCAGGTTACAAGAGCATTTTTGAACAGATGGTTGCTAAATTCAATTTTGAATATGTAATTTCATCACTCAGAGTTTCACACTCAGCATCAGATAACGGCTGGTCAGCTTGCATCTACTCAAGAGATACAAAGGAATTCTATCATTCAAGAGAATACAGAATTGCTCCTATCGTTGACAGAGTTGGCGGAGGCGACAGCTTTGCAGGCGGTACAATCTGCGGTTTCTTAGACGGCAAGAACTTCAAAGATGCCTTAGAATTCGGTGTTGCTGCATCAGCACTTAAACACACAATCCCAGGCGACTTCAACTTAGTTTCAAGAAAAGATGTAGAAAACTTAGTTGGCGGCGACGGCTCAGGCAGAGTTCAGAGATAATTTCTCATATTTACATAAAACCTCTCAATCAGTTAGCCGAGTGTTCTAAAGGACACTCGGCAACGAGATTAATTCCTGACGGAATTAGCGATATTACTGCGTAAAGATATTGTGCTACGCACAGAGATATTCCCTTCGGGAGTGAATTAATCTCATATCTCTGCGGAGCAATATCACTTTTGTGAAACAAAAATATCGTTCGAGCAAAAGCGAGAATATCACTAAAATATGGCAACCAAATCGGTTGCCATATTTTACTTTTATAACAAAGAAAGTGTCCTTAAGGACACTTCTCTTTTGATTGAGAGGTTTTTGTTCACCCTGCAGGTTTTATTTTTTCCTTTCTCTCCTGTACTGTGTGGGCGATACAGAAAATCTTTGTTTAAAATGTCTTTCAAAATTTGCGTAATCGCAAAAACCTGATTCAAAGCATATATCTGTAACTGTCATATTTGAATATTCAAGCAATTTCTTTGTATAATCATATCTTATTGTGTTCAAATATTCTTTAAAGTTAACACCGCATTCTTTTGTGAAAAGATAGCTCATATAGGCTGGTGTTACATCTGCATCAGCAGCGATATCCGAAAGTCCTATATCATTTCTGAAGTTATTCTGAATATAAAGCATTGCATTTTGTACTTTGGACATATAACCGTGTCTGTGAGCATTGTTTATCCTGCATATTTTCCCAATAATACTATTTAGCAAATAAAAACTGTACTCATCATCATTTTCAGAAGATGCAAGATTAAGCTCACGCATAACCGACACAAGATACTGCACATCTTCTTCAGAAAGCATAACACTGTCCGAATTAAAAACCGTAGAAAGCTTAGACAGCATATTTCTGTCACATATCTCCCCCGTAAACATAAGTGTTATAACCTGCGAGGCATCCGTTATTACCTTATGGAAATTCACAGGTGTCATAAAAAACAACATATTTTTTTCTATTTTCCGTTCAACACCGTCTATTATATAACTTCCGCTTCCTGATATAATCAGTTCAATTTCATAAAATTCGTGCCAATGCGTAGGATAACTGCTAATAGTCTTTTCTTTCACCATCACTTTTTGATTTTTTATTTTTTGCAACCTTGTATATCTGTCTATCATAATTTATCACCTGAAATAATTTTATATCAAAATCGTAAAAAAAGCAATATTATTCCATAAATCTGCAATGCACTTATATAAAAAAATGATATACTATAGCGGTAAAACGAAAAGGAGGAAGAATTCAATGAAACTTTTTATCGACACTGCAAATATTGAAGAAATCAAAGATGCCAATGAGCTTGGCGTAATATGCGGAGTTACTACAAATCCGTCACTAATCGCAAAAGAGGGCAGAGATTTTAAAACTGTAATTGACGAAATAACTGCAATTGTAGATGGACCTATATCAGCTGAAGTAATAAGCCTTGATGCTGAATCTATGGTAGAAGAAGCAATACCTCTTGCTCAAATGCACAAAAACATCGTAATCAAAATCCCTATGACCAAAGAAGGTCTTAAGGCTGTAAAAAAGCTTTCCGCAATGGGTATACATACAAATGTAACTTTGATTTTCTCAGCATCACAAGCACTGCTTGCTGCGCGTGCAGGTGCAACATATGTAAGTCCTTTTTTAGGAAGACTTGACGATGTAAACTCTGATGGAATGGCACTAATTTCTGATATTGTTGATATTTTTGATGCACACGCAATCAGCACTGAGATTATATGTGCAAGTATCAGAAACCCAAATCATGTTACAGAAGCTGCAAAGCTTGGAGCAGATATTGCAACTGTCCCCTACAGCGTAATTATGCAGATGTTAAAGCATCCGCTTACCGATGCAGGAATAGAGAAATTTTTAAAGGATTGGGAAAATCACTTAAACAGATAACTATAAATAAAAAACTGTGCGGAATTCCGCACAGTTTTTTATTTAACTTTTATAACCTTACCGAGTTTTCGGTTTATTGCAAGTATTTCACCCTTTGGGGAAACTGCATCATATGTTGAATATACATAATATGCAACTTTTTCTAGCTTTTCTCCGTCAAATGTGAAATATCCGTCATTTACAAGGCTTGTTTTAACTTCTCCACCTTCTATATAATCTTCAGGCGACCAGGTGCATTTTAAATAGAGCTTATTATCGGCAACACCTATGATTTCCATATTGTTGAAGTTTTCATCTTTAATCTGCACTACTGCTCCATCGGGCGTGAGCTTCATCAACTGTTTGTTCTGCAGAGTGTGAGTAGAGAATGTTTTCCAATATTTATTTGTGTTAAAATACATAGTATCTCCCATAACATACGGATTTGAAACCATTGTATTTCCATCTAAAAATTTCATTTCATCATTATGCAGTAAATAAGTATAATCCGCATCTCCTCCGTATCTGCTTCCGTCTTTCTTTGAATACGCAGTATACACATTCATTTTGCAAACGGTGAGAGGTTTGAAATTTTCCGTCTTATACATTGATACATTATATTCAACCTTTTCAACATCTTCAGGTTTTACAAAATCAGGTGATGCTTCTTCTAGAAAAGCACCATCAAGCTTTTGATTTTTATAATACACATATCCGTCTTTTACATCAAGCTTAACCTCTTCATTTTTAGCTGTATTTTTCGGCTCGTCTGCCTGTGTGTAATCATCACGGCGAACAATTTCACCTGTTTCAAAGCTTGCTTGATAATATATTAACCCCGGAATAGTCTGAACTGTCCCGTCAGGCTGAGGCATTTCCATATATCCGTATTCTCTGAAAATCACCCCTTTGTCATCAACCTCAACCTTCTCTCCTATATCGTCACGCATACTTGTATTTGTTGTTATAGTAAATGTTTTGCCTGAAAAATCTATTGTCCATCCAAATTCATTTACCGCAAAATCCCAGGTCATAGGGAAATATGTAACACCGCGGAAGTTAAAAACAGGATATTGCTGTTTTGTATTATCTATCTCTTTACCATTTACAATAACATTATAACTTGGTATAACAGCCGTATTTTTCTTTGTGTTCTTTGCTGTTTCATATAAAGGAATATTTTCATAAGAGGGATTGTACGCAATCAAAAATGCATTTCCGTCAAAACCGCAGGCAAGGTCCATACCTTTGCAATATTCAAAGGTTGCAGGAAAATAGGTTATCCCCTTGTAATTTAAAAACGGGTACAAAGAGTCATAATAATAAACAGGTGTTTCGTTAAGTATGATTTCATAATCCGGTATTGTGACAGTTACAGCTTGTTCTGCACATACCGAAAATTGCATACATATGAGAACCAACAATAAAATTACAGTTATTTTTTTCATATTTTCTCTCCCAGATTTACTTTTACAACTTTATTTCCGTCTGTTGTATAAAGCAAGGTATCCTGATATACAAATGCACTTCCCACTACATCTGATGTTTTAAAGCTATTCATAAAGCCTTCGCTATCTATTACTATAAGTCTTACTTTATCTTCAGAGGACTCTCCGTGTATCTTCACTATAAGCCACTTTCCGCTTTTTGCTACAGATGTTCCTGTTTTTGTTTCAAGCATAGTTGCTCCGTTAAGGCTTGAAGCTCCTGCTGCGTAATTTGAATATGCTCTGACTACTGTTTTATTTCCATAAATGCTTTTTAATACTGCATATATGGTAAAATCTCCTGATGCACTATCAAGCATAAGCCCTTCATTGTTTTCATTTTCACATACTTCTCTTATGTCATTATTAAGTTCAGTATAACGCATTACCTTGCCGTTATTGTCATAGACAATCATTGTACTGTCTGCATTTTCTTCAGCAACCCAGCCATTGTATACATGAAATCCCATTATGCTGTCAAGTATTTTTTTATGCTCACCTGTTTTTGTGTCTATGCAGTAAAGTGCACTGTCATCATTTGTGTCAAGGTCTGTTGCAGTATAATAAATTTTGCCTTTATATATCTGTACACAATTTTCTTTAAAGGCGTTGTAATCCGTCATATCGCCTCTTTTTCTTCCAAGACGCACTCTCCCGGGCATTTCTTCAACATCATACTCATTATCTCCGATTTTATATGTTATATCAGAATGACTGTCAACATACTTATTCTCAAATCTTACAAATATTCCATCTTTTTCAACGGTAGTTTCGCTGTAGCCGTGTTTACCCCCTGAATAGTTCTTTGGCTTCTGATTTGTTAAAGTTCCGTCTTTTTCTATTTTGTAGTAATACTGTGTGCTCATAATAGCACCTGAGCCTGCCGAATAGCTTATATATACCTCTCCGTTTTCCATCCCAAAGCCTGCACTTCTGCTTACAGGTGTATCAGGAAGCTCATGTATAATCTCATACTTTGAAACATCTTCAGTCTCAGCTCTCAAAACTACTCTTTTTCCTCCAACAACACCATTGTAATAATAGTATTCTCCATCAGTTATAACCCCTCCTGAGGCATAGGGCAAATTGATTACTTCTGTATGGTAATTATCTGATTGTATATCAAGACCTTTTTCTGCTGTAAATTCATATTCCCATCCGAATTCATCAACAGCAAATCGCCATGTTAAAGGGAAATATGTAACATCATTAAATGTCAAAAGAGGATATTCTTCTTTTGAATTTTCAACCTCTTTTTCATTAATAACAATATTAAAATCACATATGGTTGCATTTAATCTGCCTGAATTTTTCCATGGCAGATTGTAATCTCTGTATGCGCAGGTAATATTTTCCTTTGTTATGGCAAGTGTTCTTGTATCATTATCCCACATAGTTTCAAGACCTAAAAATCTTGAATCGTAATATGTCATAGGAAAATATGTTATATCTTTATATACAATCAGAGGAAATTGTCTGTACTCATTTTTAACTTCAGTGCCGTTAAATTTCACATCAAACTGAGGAATTGTTACATTAACATTCTTAGCTAACGCAGGCACACTCAAAAGCATAAAAACACATAAAAGCATCAAAATTTTCTTTTTCATATTCATCACCTCATAAATATTTTATCACATATTCGGATTGATATCAATACGCACCGACTATTTATCCTATTTTATCCTACTTTGTCCTATTTGTCAATACTTTAGACGATAATAGGGTATAATGATTTTGGGGGTGTAAAGATGAAACCGTTAAAGGAAAAGATTAGCATAACCATAGACAATGACATTCTTGAAAAAATAAGAATTGCTGCGGAGGAAGACGACCGCTCACTTTCACAATACATTAACATCGTACTTAAAGAACATATAAAAAAGCAACTGAAATGATATCAGTTGCTTTTCAAATTTTTATTATATCTACTTTTAATTCGTCAAGCTTGGTTTTAAATGATAAATCAAGGTCTGCGTCGGTTATGATTGTGTTTATTTTGTCAAATCCGCAAAGCTTTACAAAACCTACTCGTCCTATTTTTGATTTATCGCAAAGATAGTATCTTTTTGAAGAGTTTTCAATCATTTTTTGTTTAATTCCACATTCAAGCTCATTGCTTTCAAGTATTCCCACATCTTCGGTTATACCCTTGCTTGAAAAGAACACTTTACTTGCAAAGAAATATTCCTTTATAATGTCTTCTGATATTGTACCTATAAAGGATTGATTTTGACTTACTTTACCGCCAACAGATATTAGCTTTATGTTATCATAACCTGCAAGCTCGTCTATAATTCTTATGGAATTTGTTATAACGGTAACATTTTTCATTTTTTTAAGCTCTTTAGCCATATAAAATGTGGTTGTTGAGGCATCGAGAAAAATTGTGTCACCGCCGGCAATATGCTTTACCGCCTCCGCTGCGAGCATTTCTTTTGTTTCTGAGTTTGTATGCTTTCTTTTTTCTAAAGAAAGCTCGTAGCCTGATTCATCAATTGGAATTGCACCGCCGTGTGTTCTTGTTAAACATTCCTGTTTTTCAAGCTTTTCAAGATCACGGCGAACAGTTTCTTCAGTTACATCCAAAACTGTGCTTAGCTTACTTACCTGAACAGAGCCTTCCGCCTCTAAAATTTCAAGTATCTTTTTTTGTCTTTCTAACGCAAACATCTTTTCCTCTTTCGATTTTACACCTCATCCACCGCAAGCGGTCCCCCTTCCCCTCAAGGGGAAGGCATAGCGGGTGTCATTTATTTCTTTATAATCTTTACAATTGATCCATTCTTAATTCCTGCCGAGTTAGCATCATCTGTATCAATATGCATTTCTGTGTTGAAATCGTCTCTTACACGAACCTGAACATCATAGAACTTAGTTGGCTTTATACCCTCTATCATAACATCAACATAGTCATTATCTTTAATTCCGTGTGCATTTGCATATTCAGGGTTTAAATGAATGTGTCTGTTTGCAATAATAACACCTTCGTTTAAATATACACTGCCTTTTGGTCCAACAATTACAAGTCTTTCTGAGCCTTCAACATTTCCTGAAGGTCTTACCGGTGGTGAAACCTTTAAGATAAATGTATCTGTTTTTGAGATTTCAACCTGTGTTTTTGCTCTTACAGGGCCAAGAACTCTTACTTTTTCTATTGATTTAAGAGATGGTCCAACAAGTGTTACACATTCTTCTGATGCGTATTCTCTTCCCATAAGAACCTTTTTAACAGTAAGCTCATAGCCTTTACCGAAAAGTATGTCAAGATGTTCTCTTGAAAGGTGGATATGTCTTTGTGATACGCCTACCTTTATTTCGTTATTTGAAGGGTTGTTTGCCTCTGCACTTTTAAGGGCATTTATAACCGCATTTTTAATTGCATCAACATCATACATTACTCTTCACCCCCGAAATCAAAAAACTTGATAATTTCATCATGTGGGTTTGGGATAACTTCATTTCCGTAAACTGTGCCAAGGGCTGATGCAGATTTAACACCATTTTCAACTGCCGCTTTAACTGCTGAAACAGTACCTGTTATAACAAAGGTTACAAGTCTTCCGCCAAGTCTTTTTTCTGTATGTATAAGACGGACATCAGAGGTTTTGAGCATTGAGTCAAGACCTTCAATAGCCGCTACAAGTCCCTGAACCTCAACAAGACCGATTGCAGACTTTTTCTGTTTGCTTTCTTCTGCATCTATAAAGTTTTTAGGAAGCTTTTTATTGAATTTATCCTTGTTGATATCCATAAGATATCCCATTTTTTCAACTGTATCTGCAGGGTTTGCAATAATATGGGAAACAATGAATTTTCCCTGCTGTTTTGCATATTCTGAGCCAGCCTCAACTGCCGATCTTACTGCAGAAACATTTCCTTCTATTTTAACAATCATTACAAGGGGAGCAGGTGCGTCGGCTGCCTTTGGTCTGTTTCTGTCAAAGGCAATAACCTTAACATCTGCCGCTTTTGCCGCAATGTCTGCAACATAAACCGCCGTTGTAAAGCTGAAAACTTCTATCATTCCAAGTGCTTTCATTTTTAAATTAAACTCCTTTTAAATAAGAGTGAGAGAAAATTGCACAGATTGTGCTGATTTACGACTGTCGTGTACTTTGTGTACATAAAGGAGTAAAACAGTGCAAGGTGTGTAATTTTATCACATTTTCCGTATTAGATAATATGCAATCCATCAACCATAACGCAACGTCTCTGTCTTGTGAATGAGTGAGCTGCTGTTAAGCCTTCGCCTGTAGGACCTGCGATTGTAAAGGTTGTATAACCTTCACCGCCTGCACCGATACCTGCATAAGAAGGTGCGTTTTTAACAAAGATTGTTGTTTCAACTGCCTGTGCAAATCTTGTTAAGTGGTCGATATTCTTTGAATGAATATGTGCTGAATGTCTGCATCCGTGCTCTGCCTGAACTGCAAGCTCGATAGCTTCATCAATGTCCTTAACTCTTACGATAGGAAGTACAGGCATCATCATTTCAACCTGAACGAACGGATGATTTGCATCAGTTTCACAGATAACAAGCTTTGCATCTGAATCAATACCGATTGCTTTAAGGAATTTTGAAGCATCTCTGCCTACCCAATCCTTGTTAATTCCCCATTTACCGTTCTTTTCAATAAGACAAACATTTTTAAGCTGTTCAATCTGTTCGCCTTTGATTAAATATGCGCCGTTTTGCTGCATATGATATATAAGCTCGTCTGCAATGTTATAGAGAGCGAAACATTCTTTTTCTGCGATACAAGGAAGGTTGTTGTCAAAGCTTGCACCAAGAACAATATCTCTGCCTGCTTTCATAAGGTCTGCTGTATCGTCTACAATTACAGGAGGATTGCCTGCACCTGCTCCGATTGCCTTTTTACCTGATGATAAAAGGGCTTTAACAACACCGGGGCCGCCTGTTGCAACAAGCATTTTAACGCAAGGAGCTGCCATCATTTCGTCTGAGCTTTCCTTTGTTGGGTTCTTAACTGTTACAACTAAGTTTTCAGGACCGCCTGCTGCTATAATACCTCTGTTAACAAGGTCAACTGCATAATTTGCAACTTCCTTCGCATTTGGGTGTGGGTTAAATACTACCGCATTACCGCCTGCAATCATACCGATTGAGTTACAGATAACAGTTTCACTTGGGTTTGTTGAAGGTGTAATACTGCCGATAACACCGAATGGTGCCATTTCAATAAGAGTTAAACCGTCATCACCTGTCCAGGCATTAGCCTTTAAATCTTCTGTTCCCGGAGTTTTGTTTGCAACAAGCTGGTGCTTGATAACCTTATGTTCAATTCTGCCCATTTTGGTTTCTTCAACACCCATTCTCGCCATAACCTCGGCTTCGTTTAAGGTTAACTCTCTGATTTTAGAAATCATCTGTTCTCTCTGTGCAACAGAATACTTTCTGAAAAGCTTATATGCCTTCTGAACTGCCTCTAAAGCCTCAGTCATTGTATCAAAAACACCAAGCTGTTTCTTTGAAGAAGCAACAGGCTGTGCTTTTTCTACATCTTTAAGAACTTTTTCAATAATCTCTTTTACATAAGTTTCATTGATTTCCATAGTACACCTCGTCTATTCAGAATAAAAATATTTCCATTTCTTTTTTCTCGTTTTTGTTTGATTTCTGCTCAATACCAAGCTCTTTGTTAACCAAAGAGGTTATGTATCCGTTTATACTCATTCCCTCGATTTTTGCCCTTTCTTCTATAAGAGCCTTTGTTCCTTTTGGAACTGTAAGGAAAATTCTGTCATAGTTTTCAGATATAAATTTGTTTTTATATTCCGTATTTCCTGCCACCTTTAACGGCTCCTTTCAAATTGTTCAGATTGGTTGCAATATGGACAATTTATAATATTGAAGACCATAGTTTCATATCAGGGTTTGCTATTACCTGACTGTCTAAAAACATTGCCTTATCTCCTGCGGTCTGCTTTGCTTTTTCTATTGATGCTGTAACTGCTGACACAGAACCTGTAATTAGCATATATGATTTACCGCACATACCTCTTGCAAGTCTGAGTTCAATTAAATCA
>JAGARF010000093.1 GCA_017622395.1 Clostridia bacterium
CTTTAAGCACTTTCTTTTGCTTGTAAGAGAGTTTGTTAAATTAAGTCTTGCAAATTCAATCTGTCTTGAAGGGGTTTCGTAGCCGCATTCTTTTAAAACCCAATCATACAAAGGTCTGTGGTCCTCAAATTCAAGGGAGCAAAGTGAATGTGTAACACCTTCTGCAGTATCAGAGATAGGATGTGCAAAATCGTACATAGGATAAACACACCATTTATCACCTGTTCTGTGGTGTGTTGCGTGTAAAACTCTGTAAATAACAGGGTCACGCATATTAAGGTTAGGTGATGCCATATCAATTTTAGCTCTTAAAACCTTTGAGCCTGTTTCAAATTCACCGTTGGTCATTCTTTCAAAAAGGTCAAGGTTTTCTTCACTGCTTCTGTTTCTGTATGGGCTTTCTTTACCCGGAGTGGTGAGTGTGCCTCTGTACTCTCTGATTTCATCAGCCGTAAGCTCATCAACATAAGCCTTACCGTCTTTGATAAGTTTTATAGCACATTTGTGGATTTCAGGGAAGTAATCAGATGCGTATAAAACCTTGTCCCATTGAAAACCAAGCCACTTAATATCTTCCATAATAGAGTCAACATACTCAACATCTTCTTTGGTCGGGTTTGTATCGTCAAGTCTTAAATTACAGGTTCCCTTATACTTTTCAGCAGTTGAAAAGTCAATGTTGATAGCTTTAACATGGCCGATATGAAGATAACCGTTTGGCTCAGGAGGAAATCTTGTCTGAACCTTGTTGTATACGCCGTCAGCTAAATCCTTGTCAATAGCATCGTGTATAAAATTAGAAATGTTTTCAAAATTTTCCATTAGTTTAGCTCCTTAATATATTTTTCCATTCTATCTGAAGATTTATTCTTTCCAAGTGTCTTTAAAATACCCCAAAGGTCAGGAGTTCTTGTTCTGCCTGTTACAGCCACTCTTATAACTGTACTTACATCGCCAACATGACCGCCAAAGGCATCAGGATTTGCTTTATATTCCTTAACCTCAGCCGCAAAGCCAACCTTAACCGCAACCTCTTTGAGTGTTGCAAACCAGGTGTCCTTGTCTGCGTTTTCATCATATATTTCTTTGTATATTTCAATAATTTCTTTCTGCTTTGCTTTATCAACATTGGGTATTTCTTCATACTTGCCGTCAAAAAGCTCGTCAAACATAAAGCTGAAAGAGTTTCTCACTTCGTTGAACTTACCAATATCTTTTCTTGGCTTATCAGGGTTTCTGTCGAAGTTAAACATTGCAACAGAGAAATCCTTGTCCCTTGTTAAGAGAGAGTATAGCTCGCTGTCATATTCCTTTGCCCAGGCGATAGCAAGGTCATAAACCTGCTCTGCGGTATATGAAGCAATTTTGTTTTTACAAACATCATTTAATTTAACTAAATCAAAAAGTCCGCCTGAGTTGCTCATTTTGTTCATTTCAAGCTTGAATTCTGACCAGTGAGCAGTTTTGTTGTTTCTTCTGAAATCCTCAAAGGTGTAGTTTGCAAGGTTTAAAAGGTATTCTATAACACCCTCTACAGGATAACCCTCTTCGCTGTAATAGGTAACAGCCGCCTCAGGGTCTTTTCTCTTTGAGATTTTTCTCTTTCCGCCCTCATCCTCTTTCATAATAGGAGCAATGTGTGCGTATTTAGGTGCTTTTAATTTTAAAAGGTAGAACATCTGCAGATGTATAGGTGCTGATGAAATCCATTCATCACCTCTTATAACAACTGTTGTTCCCATAAGATAATCGTCAACAACATGAGCAAAGTGGTATGTTGGAATACCGTCTGACTTTAAAATAACAACATCAACAATGTTTTCAGGCATTTCAATATTGCCTCTTATGGCATCTTTAAATGAAATTCTTTTTTCAGGATTGCCAGGTGACTTCATTCTTACAACATAAGGAAGTCCTTTTTTGATGTTTTCTTCAATCTGCTCCAAAGACAGATTTCTGCACTTTGCAAACTCTCCGTGATAACCGGGGAGAATTTTCTTTTCTTCCTGAATGTTTCTGATTTCTGTTAATTCTTCTTCTGTGCAAAAACACGGATATGCAAGACCCTCACTAACCATTTTTTTAGCAAAGGCCTGATAAATTTCAGCTCTTTCTCTTTGCTTGTATGGTCCGTATTCGCCAACACAGGTGTCAAAGTCTGTAAAGCCTTCATCTATTTTAATTTCAAAATTCTTAAGTCCCTCAAGAATCCTTTCAACACCGTTTTCCACTTCTCTTTTCTTGTCGGTATCTTCGATTCTTAAAATGAAAACACCATCAGTCTGATGTGCAATTCTCTCTGAGATAAGAGATGCAAAAAGTCCGCCTATATGAAGAAAGCCTGTAGGACTTGGTGCAAAACGAGTAACCTGTGCACCCTCTTTAAGGTTTCTCTTTGGATAAATCCTTTCATAATCTTCAACTGTTTTTGTGATGGTGGGGAACATAAGCTCCGCTAATTTATTGTAATCCATTTAAACACCTCGGTACATAATTATAGATAATATATTTTACTACATTTTACTTGATTTGTAAAGGGTTAACTATAGGAGTTTTAACATATTTTAATTGTTTCTCATATTCTTCTCTTAAATAATTGATAAAAATTTCAACATTTCCATAGTTTGCCGACTTTTTAAAGTGTGCATAGATATTATATTGTATATTAAGGTCAACTACTTCAAGATTTGAAACACCTGCATTTTGAAAAGCTCTCAGACCGCCATAGCCTATTACAATTCCTGCCTGAAGAAAGATTTCCATACTCTTCGTGTCATTGCAAATAATAGTAAAATTCGGAGCAAAGCCTGCCTGTCTGCACTTTTCAACTAAAAACTGATGAGCAAAGTCCTTTTCTCCCATTGTGATAAAAGGCTGATTTTTCAGCTGGTTAAGCTGAAGCTTTTGATGTGCTAACGGACTGTCGGAGCTTACCTTGAGACACTTTCTCATAGGGAAATATAAAAAGGTTTCAAAGCCGTCAGGGGTATAGGGGTCACAATCTATCATTATGTCAAAGTCTTCAGGTCGTTTTATGGTAAAATCATCTCTTATTTCAAACAGTACATTAGGATGACTCAATAAAAAGTTCCTTACTATTGTATTTATCTGACCTATTTCCTGTCTTGCATATATTTTTATTCTGCGTGTGTCCTTTTCTTTGATGGAAAGCTCCGTAACCGTCTGGTCAAGCTCTCCGAAAATGTTTTTGAGAGATAAAAACAGCTTTCTTCCCTGAGCGTTTAATATTATTCTGTTGCTTAGTCTGTCAAAAAGCTTAACATCAAGCTCCTTTTCAAGTCTTCTTACAGAAGCAGAAACCGATGTGGTCGGCACCATATATTTTTCTGCCGTTTTCGCAAAATTCTCCGTTTTTGCACTTTCGTAAAAGTATCTTAATTGTAACAGTTCCATAATATAATTTCCTTTCAATAAACTGACAGCTTCGTTTGGAATTATTCTACCACATCTTTAAAGTTTGTGCAAGTACATAATACAAGATTATTTACAATTGTGTATGCCTGTATTATAATTAAGATGTAAGAGAAGTAAATTACAAGAAATTTAAGGAGAGATGGAAATGAAAAAAGTTTTAAGCATCATTTTAACTGTTGTTATGCTTTGCAGTATTTTTGCATTACCTGCAATGGCAGAAACTGAAACAGATAACAGAGTATGGTTTGACCTTAATGGTAACTCAAAGGTACTCATGCTTAAAAACGGAACGGAATATGCAACAGCTAAAAGTGCAGCCGGAGCTTATAAAGATTTTCTTCCGGGTGTAGACTACGGCGGTGTTGTTTTGGCACCGATAGGCGATTTTGAAACAGATGTAGCAGCAATTTCATCAAAGGGTGATAATATGTATGCATTTGTTTATACAGTTGACAATGGTACTAAAGCATCACAGTGGAACGATCCTGATTTTACAACAGGCGAAGATGGATATATCTATTGGACAGTTAATGAAGTAGCATACAGAGTAAATCCAAGCGAGAATA
>JAGARF010000094.1 GCA_017622395.1 Clostridia bacterium
AATCTGGTTCTGTTGATGCCATCAAAAGTCTTGATCTTCTTGAGAATGTTGACTGCTCAGGTACTCTGTTCCAGCCAAGGAAGGTGTCATAACCTGTCTTTTTATATTCATTAGTATCAAGATTTGACGGAACATCATAAAGATGCTCAGAATCATCCATAGTGCCCTGGTCTGCACCATTGCCATCATATGCAACATAGTAGTTATTGTTCTGCCATACTGTGTAGAAAATAATTTCTGCGCCGTCTACAGTTGTAAGATTTTTAACTTTTGTTTTTGCTACATCAACTGCATTTTCTGTATTCACATAGTCAGGATTTAAATACTCAGCTATAACGCCTGTTGCCTCGTCAGTCCAACCAAGCACATGGTAACCTTTATGTTCATGCTGGCTTGACATAAGCACCTGTTCTTCATCATATTTAAAGGTCTGCGTATAGGATGCACATAATGTATCGCCGTCTTCTAAAAATGTTTCATCAAAATCATCTACAAACTTAATTGTATATGTTATTGGCTCCCATACTGCGTAGAGGTTAACAACGCCATCCGGCACTGCTGTTAAGTTTGAAAGACCTGTTTTCTCGTCTTCATAAACAACAGTTTTGCCTAATGGGTCTGTATCCCAACCCATAAATTTGTAACCTGTTTTAACAAATTCGTTCTTTGTAAGTGTTACTGTTTCATCATATTTATGAGTTGAAGGAGCTGTTGAACCTGATGTATAACCATTGCCATTATATTGTATGGTGTATGTATTAGCTTCCCATACTGCATAAAGAGTAACTGTAGCACCGTCTATAACTGCAAGTGTTGAAACTGATGCTTCATCTGCATATTCTGCAGCTGTTGCAGTTGATGATGTTGCCCATCCTTTGAATGTATAACCTGTCTTTTCAAAGTCGTTCTTGGTAAGTGTTGAATTTACACCATAGTAATGTGTTGAATTTGCCATATTGCCTGTACCGGTATTTGCATCATACTGAACATAGTATGTATTTGGTTGCCATATTGCATAAAGAGTAACCACTCCATCTGGTTCAGATGTAAGATTTAACACAGTGCATTGGTTATTAACATCATATGTATATTCAGGTGTTGTTGCATTCTTATCTTTAGCCCAGCCAAGGAATTTGTTACCTGTCTTTACAAAACCATTGTTTGAAAGGGTTCCTTGTGTGTCATATGTATGATAAGAGTCTGGTGTTGTACCAAATGTCGCACCATTTCCGTCATATTTCACGGTGTAATTATTTGCTGTCCAATAAGGATAAAGCGTAACTGTTAACTCTGTTTCGCTTTCGATTGCATTATCAAAGGCATACGCACCGCCAGCGGTTTCTGATAAGCTCCAATAATCAAATGTATAACCTTTCTTTGTCGGATCTGCAGGCTTTGTAATCTTATCGCCGTTGGTTACTACATCTGTTTTATCGGTGGTTGTACCGTTTTCATTTATTGTGTAATACTTAAATATTACATTGTGAACAGTTTTTTCTGTCCATTCTGCTTTAACATTAATTTCTGCACCGTTTTCTGCAATAATTTCAACTGTATTTCCTGCGATTACAGACTCTGTGCCATTTTTCCATGTAACAAAATTCATTTTTGGATCTGTATGCTCAGGTTTTGGCATTAACGGATATTTTGCCTCGTATGTTACTTCAACAACAAGCTTGCCATTCTCTACAGAATAGCCTGCACTTGTGAGTTCAGTTGTAAGTTCAAGATCTTTACCGCCATTTGTATCAAAAATCAACTTGTATGTGTTTGCCTTCCATGTTGCTTTTGCTGTTTTATCTCCATCAAACTCATATTTTGTTGTTTCATCAATCAAAGTTCCGTCAATTACCCAGCCAGTAAATGCATAACCCGTTCTTACAGGTGTTTCAAGTGTGCCGATTTGTGCATCATATGTTACTGTTTTACTTGTAATTGCATTTCCGCCGTTACTGTCAAAGCTTAAAGTATATTCGTTAGCTTCCCATACTGCATAGAGTGTTACTTCTCCTTTGTCTATAAGATTTTTAACACTCTTCTGATCAGGATAAGTTGCAACGATGGCATCTTTATCTTTTGACCAACCAAGGAAAGTATAGCCTTTTCTTTCATACAGATTTTTATCAAGTGCTTTCTCTGTATCATATGTATGAATAACATCATTCATAATTCCAAAGTCTGCACCATTTCCGTCATATACAACTTTGTACTTATTTGCTGTCCAGGATGGATAAAGTGTTATTGTCTCACTTTCTTCTGAAACAATATTTTCATTGAACAGATATTCAGCTCCGCCGTCTGTGAGACTCCATACACCAAAGGTGTAACCTGTCTTATTAGGGTCAGCAGGCTTTGTAATCTTCTCTCCATTTATTACATAAGCTGTTTTATCAGCAAATGTGCCATCAGGCAATTCAGTATAAGCTTTGAAAATTACCGTATGTTTAGTTTTTTCTGTCCATTCTGCTTTTAATTCTATTTCTGCACCGTTTCCCGCAACAATTTCAACTATATTTCCTGCAATTACAGACTCTGTGCCATTTTTCCATGCAACAAAATTCATTCTTGGGTCTGTATGCTCAGGTGTCGGCATTAAAGGATACTGCTCATTGTATGTTACTTCAACAAAAATCTTTCCGCTTTCTTCTTTGTAGCCTGCATCTTTAAGTTCCTGTGTAAGCACAAGAGCTTTACCGCCATTAACATTAAAGGTCAATTTGTATGTGTTGACTGTATATATTACCTTAATTGTCACATCTTCTGTAATGGTAATGTCTGTTGTAACATTCCATGCAGAAGTATGTCCCTTTTTACTTGGAAGTGCTGGGAATTCTGTTGTTTTTATTACTGTACCATAGTCAACTTTATCTTCTTTGATAACAGTTGTACCATCTTCATCAACGAATTTATATATATACTGATTTACAGTCTTGTCATATACAGCCTTGAAGGTTACATCTCCTGTAACTTTCATTCCGTCTGTATATCCTTCCCATTCTTTAAATGTGTAGGTATACTGTGCATCTGCAGTTTTTGTTGGGTCTGCAGGCTTTTCGATTACAGTATTATAATCTACTGTAGCCTTTTTCAATTCAGTTGTGCCATCTTCGTCATAGAATGTGTATGTATACTGATTTACAGTCTTGTCATATACAGCCTTGAAGGTTACATCTCCTGTAACTTTCATTCCGTCTGTATATCCTTCCC
>JAGARF010000095.1 GCA_017622395.1 Clostridia bacterium
ATTTGCAAACAACAAATTGTCTCCAAAGCCCTTTGAAAGATTTTCACCTGTTAAAACATCATTTGCACATTCTTCTGCAAGGTTAAATTTAAATGCAAGAGCATCTAAAGTTTTTTCAGGCTTAACCATAGTTTCTTCAATGCGGTCTATAACCTTTTGCTTGCTTTCTGCAGTTTTTATGTTTTTTTCTCTGTTCCATTGCTTTTGCTGTGCAATAATACCTTCAAGTCTTTTTATTTCTTTGGCTTTTAAGGTGTAGTCCTTAAGCTCGCTTTTTCTTATTTCTTCTTTTTGTTTAATATAGGCAGAGTAGTTGCCGTTATATTCTCTGAGCTTGTGATGCTCTATTTCAAAGATTTTATTTGTTACACTGTCTAAAAAATATCTGTCGTGGGTAACGAGGAGTATTGCACCGTTATATGAAGCCAAGAAACCTTCAAGCCAGGTTATGGCTTTGATATCAAGATGGTTTGTAGGTTCGTCAAGGAGCAGAATGTCCGATTTTTGAAGAAGTATTCTTGCTAAAGCAACCTTTGTTCTTTGACCGCCGCTTAAACTGCTCATAGGGATGTGGAATATTTCGTTTTCAATGCCAAGTCCGTTTAAGGCAGAGGCAATCATTGACTTATAGGTAAGACCGCCCTCGTCGATATATTTTTGATTTAAGTTGTGGTGTCTTTGGATAAGCTCCTCAGTTGGGTTTAATGCCATTTCTTTTTCGTAGACTGCAAGTTGTTTTTCAATTTCGGTTATATGCTCAAAAGACTCCATTACTGTTTCGTAAGGAGTTTTGCTTGAGTGACATTCAATCTGCTGTTTAACATGGCAGATTTTTAGACCTGCAGATTTATATATACTTCCGCTGTCGGGAGAAAGCTCGTCACAGAGAATGTTAAAGAGAGTGCTTTTTCCTGCACCGTTAACACCAAGTATACCGATTTTTTCTCCGCTGTTTACCGAAAAAGAAATTTCTTTAAGAATTTCGGTAATGCCAAAGCTTTTTGAAATTTTAGATGCGCTTAATAAAATCATAATCTTTTCCTTTTCAATATCTTTCAAAATTATAGCATATATTTTGTTTTTTTTCAATAGTATGTAACAAGAGAAAAAAGAAGGGGAAGGCAATAATGATATTTGTATTTACAAGAAAAAAGCTTATGAAGCTTATGTGTATAGCAGCTGTGGTAATATGCACAGCAGTTATGATAGGAAATGGTACACTTCAGGCAACCTTCAGTAACAGTGTCTCAAATGATTGGGGATTAAGTTACAGGGAAAACGGGAAAACACCTGAGGGAAATGCCTCTAAAGAATTTTTAAAGCAGTATAATGCTTATTATGCAGGTGAAGAAGACGAGAAAACAATTTATCTGACTTTTGACGCAGGCTACGAAAACGGATATACCGACTCAATATTAAACACTCTTAAAAAGCATAATGTAAAGGCTGCCTTTTTTCTGGTGGGGAATTATATGGATACAAAGCCTGAGCTTGTAAAAAGAATGGTTGATGAAGGACATATTGTGGGAAATCATACATATTCCCATCCTGATATGTCTGGAATTTCAACTGTTGAGGCATTTTCTGATGAAATAACGAAGCTTGAAAATAAGTATAAAGAAGTAACAGGGAAGGATATGCTTAAATTTTACAGACCGCCGCAGGGTAAATTCAGCGAGGAAAATCTGACTATGGCAAAGGCCATGGGTTATAAAACAGTTTTCTGGTCACTTGCCTATGTTGACTGGCTTGAAGACAAACAACCAACAAAGGAAGAAGCCTTTTCTAAATTATTAACAAGAATACATCCGGGAGCGGTGGTTCTTCTCCATAGCACATCAAAAACAAATTGTGAAATTTTAGATGAGCTTATAACAAAATGGAAGGATATGGGGTACACCTTCAAAGGAATAGATGAATTAAATTAATAATTTTTAAAAAATGGTAAACACTATGTTTATCATTTTTTTGTTTAAGGAGAAATTTATGCTGACAATAACACATCGTATTAAAGATGAAAACGGTATTCACGCAAGACCGGCAGGTCTTCTTGCAACAGAGGCAAAGAAATTTGTTTGTGACATTTTTGTTGAAAAAAACGGTAAAAAGGCAAATGCTAAGAAGATTTTTGAGGTTATGAGTCTGTGCGTTAAGGGGAAATGATGAAATAACTGTCACTATAAGCGGAGAAGACGAAATAAAAGCTTTTGATGCACTTGCAATATTTTTAAAAAATAATCTTTAAGGATGATTGTATGAAAATACTAAACGGAAAAGGTGCTTCTGCACAGATAGCTTTCGGTAAGCTGTATTTTGTGGGAAATAAAACAAAACATATAGTACTTGCTCATCTTTCAGAACAAAATAATGATAAAGATATAGCACTTTCCACATTGCAAGAAAAAATAGGAAATAATATAGA
>JAGARF010000096.1 GCA_017622395.1 Clostridia bacterium
GGTATTTTCCCCTTGGGGATTGAGTGTCATTTGTTTTTCAACGCGTCTGCCTTTTGTGGACATTACAGCATATTCACCTTTTTCAAAGGTCATATATGCTGTGTCGTCTTCTATATAAAGATTTTTTATCACAGGTCCTGTTGATGCGTAGAAATTATGATTTTCAAGAGCTGTCATAATAGTTTTATAATCCAATTTATCAGCATTTATCATAACAAATCCGCCGCAGGCTGAGCTAAGACGGTGATTGTCATCTGCTGCGGTGCAGGCGATATTGTGTCCTGCACGCAGAAAATCGTCAAATACATTGATGTCATATTCGTAAAGTCCGCCCATATTACATTCGTTATTATATATTTCCACAGCCCATAAGCCTTTGTAATTTAAGTAGTCGGTTGCGTTTTCAAGTGACCATCTGGGATGATTGTATGAAACAAGAAAACCCTTTTCGTTGGCTATACTTATCATTTCATTTATTTTTTCGTGGGTATATTCTCTTTGGTATTCTCCGCAGGTATGCTTTATCATATCTTTGTTACTTTCGTTAACATAGTGGTCATAAGCGGAGCTGTAGCATGGAGTATCGATATTGGAGGAGTCCTTGGCATAAAAATTCAGGTGGCAGACCTTCATATCTCTTTTTTTCAGAGAAGAACAGTTCTGGAACTCCTTAATACCAACTTCACAGGAAGTGATTGTTAAAAAATTTTCGTCATTGAGATAAGAGTTATCAACTAAATGCTCGTGGTCTGTATAGGCAATCACAGAGTAACCATTTGCTTTGTAATGCTCTTTCACTTCCTGTGGAGTCATATGTCCGTCCGAATTGGTGGTATGGCAATGAAGATTTGCTTTATAATAATTTTTACTTCCGTCTAAAAGTATTTTTTTCATAGAGGTTTACCTTCCTTTATATTATTTATTTCAAGCAATTCTGAAAAATCATAAATATAATAGTCTGTTATACTTTTTATATCGTTTACATAATCCTTTGATGATAAATCATAAACTCCGCATACAGTCATTCCTGCTGATTTTGCAGTTTTATCGGCATTGTAGTTATCATCAAGGAATAATATTTCTTCCACGGGCTTACCTATTTTTTCAGCGGCCATTTTATAAATTTTTGTATCAGACTTTGTTGTGTTAAAATCGTCGCAGGACCACACATTTGTAAACATATCGAATATTTCAAGCCTTTTCAGGCATATATCAAGAACTGAGTGAGGACTTGCGGTTAAAATGTTAAGCTCTGCACCCTGCTGTTTAAGCTTTTTCAAAGTTTCAATAACATTTGTCTTGGCAGGAATATTATGTGCATACTCATTATAGGCATACTGCATCATTAATGAAACTAATTCTTCTTCAGGCAAGGAAACACCCAGCTCCTTAAAATATCTGGCAGTCCCCAAATAGCCAAGAGGTGTAATTGTTTTTACAATGTCGTCTTCGTATTTTATATTATTTTCATCTAAAATTCTCAATATAACAGAAATGAAAGAAGGCATAGAATCCACAAGAGTTCCGTCAAAATCAAACAGGTATGTTTTAAATTTCATTTTTATCTGCCTCCGAACAAATCATAGTATAACCAGAGAACAGAATATCTGTCTTTTAAGTCTTTTGCATAAAAAACAGCATCATTTATTTTGCCAGCTCCGTATAAATCATAAAATTTACTCATATCAATTTCTGCAAGGGCAAGCATTTTTATAATTTCTTCAGGGCTTGGTGTTTCAGCTAAAATCTGTCGGATTTCTGCTTCCTTTTCCTTATACACTTTGAGTCTGTCTGCATCGTAATTTCCAATCTTGTCCTGAAGTGCAATACAACCTTTTGCTGCTGATTTATAGATTGTGTTCATTTTTTCTGTATAGTCAGCTCTTGAAAGACGGAAAAGATTGTCAGGGAAGCTTGAATTTAATATTTTTTCTCTTATTTCACAGGTTACAACGGTTGAATAAGCAACATCTATGCCGTGAGGAAAATATGGCTCGGAATTAACGATACCAACTATTTCAAAGAAATGGGAAAGGTGGTGTTCGCTGCCGGAGGCAGGTCTTGACGACCCTGCAAAGCTCATCATAATTCCTACAACTATAAGAGCCTCCATAAGTGCCTTTACGCTGTTTTCGTCACGATTTAAAAGACCTTTTGCAGTATTTAAGGTGTTTTCAATCATTTCATAGGTTGTATCATAGATGTACTGACAAAAATATTCATCATTTATTGCTTTGCTGAGCTTCCAATCGCAGAGGGCAGAGTATTTGCCTATAATATCGCCATAGCCTGCTTTTATCATTTCCATAGGTGCATTTTTAAGAACCTCTGTATCTGCAAGAATAGCTTTTGGCAAGCCTGCTTTTACTGTTTCCTTCATTTTGTTCAGTATCATTGCAGCTCCGTCTGAAGCATATCCGTCCATAGAAGGAGCGGTAGCTACTACCATATAAGGAATTTTTGCAAAAAATGATACATATTTACATAAATCCTGAATAACCCCCGAACCTATACCTATAATCAGCTCTGCACCCTCTGATTTTTCTCTTACCTTTTCTATAGCGGTTTCGTCAGGAATAAGAACGGTTTCACCGTTGAAAATTACTTTACTGATTTTTTTGCCGCAAAGAGCCTTTTCGGTCTGCTCACCTGCTGCTGAAAAAGTATTCTCGTCAGCCACAATTAAGATGTTTTCATTTTGTGCACAAAGAGCAGTTAATCTGGAAATCGCTCCTCTTTCTATGTATACATATTCAATGTTGCAATGATGTGTTTTTCCGCAGGAACAGTTCTTTGCACATAAAAGCTTGTTTATATCCATAATTTTTCTCTCCTTTTGGGTTTACTTTTTTAGATGTTTATATTATAATAATATCATCAAAATAAGTCAACAATTTCACATAAAACAATCAAATTATTGACAAATCCATAAAATTTTCTGAAAAACAATCAAAAACAATCAGTTTAAAGAGGGATATTATGCTGAAAAACGAAAGAGAAAGAGAAATAATAAATATTTTAAAAAATGAGGACAGCTTTATAACCGTAAAGGAGCTTTGCAAAAGACTGTATGCAAGCGAATCAAGCATAAGAAGGGATTTAACTTCTCTTGAAAACAGAGGACTTGTTAAAAGAACCTACGGCGGAGCGGAATTGATTACAAAATTTTCAAATGTAGTATCATTCAATAAAAGATACCATCAAAATATCGAAGCAAAAAAAGAAATTGCAAAAAAGGCGTCAAAGCTTATAAAAGACGGAAGTGTTATATTTTTAGATCAGTCATCAACCACTTTTTACCTTGCAAATGAAATAATAAACAGAAGTTCCCTTACGGTTGTCACAAATAACATAGAAATTTTATCTTTGCTTTCAAATTCAGGGATTAAGGTTATATCGTCAGGAGGACTTTTAAGTCCTGAAAACCGCAGTTGTCTTATCGGAGACGATGCTAAAGGTGTGTTTGAAAACATCTATGCAGATGCCCTTTTCTTTTCAGCTAAATCCTTATCTGATGAGGGAGTTATATCCGACTGTACCCGTGAAGAGGTTGTGCTCAGGAATTCTATGTTTAAAAACTCAGCAAAAAAGATATTTCTGTGCAACAGCGAAAAGTTCGGCACACAAGCTGCCTACAAACAATGCACTTTGTCTGATATAGATTATCTGGTGTGTGAAAACGAAAAAGGAAAAAAATTCACCGCTTGCTCAGACACATTGAGAATTCTGTAAAGCTGTTTCTTGTACAAGCAAAAAGACATTTTGTCAATCTGAGGAGCTGATGACGAGAATCTTAGAACAAAATAAATTTAATCCCCAAATGTTTATTTAAAACATTTGGGGATTGCTTGCTTTTCGACAGCAGAGACCGCTCAGGTGAGTCAAAAGTACAGCTTTTATTCACACTTCTTGATGCAGTGTTCACTTTTGCTGCACTTTTCCTCTTTCGCACTCTGCCAGAGTTTCGACAGGTTTATTGACACCCTGAAGTGTCCCTAAGGACACTTCTCCTTAGCTGAGTACACTTTGATGTGATCCCCAAAAGTTACATGGGAAATCTAACTTTGGGGAAGTCGGTTCACTTCAGAATACTCGGCTGATTAATTTAATTTCCAGACCTTGACAAATTTATGATATCATGATATCATGACTTTAAGCCGTCATACCGTCATGCCGTCATGAGGTCATGACGGCAAAATATATTGTAAGGAGTAATTAGCGTGAACAGATCAAATACACCTACATTGGAAAAAAGAAAACTAACTTTAAGACTATCGCCTGAGGTTTACAGAAGGGTTCAGAATAAGGTTTTTATTGAAAAAGAAGACAATCACAATTTAAGCATAAATGAATACATAACACAGCTTATTACCAAAGACCTTAATATTTCGGAGAAGGAATGAAATTATGAAAGCACTTATAACAGGAGCAAGCTCAGGGATTGGCAGAGCCATTGCATACAGGCTTGCGGATATGGGGTATGACCTTATTTTATCTGCAAGACGCGAAGCACCTATGCTTGAAATAAAAGACAGCATTAAGACGAATGCAGAAATTATTGTGGGAGATATATCAGACACTTCCTTTTGTCTCTCTCTTGCAGAAAAGGCAAAAGAGGTTGATGTTTTAGTTAATAATGCGGGCTTTGGAGTATTTGGGAAAGGAATTGAGTCTGACCTTGACAGAGAGCTTAATATGCTTGATGTTAACATAAAGGCAGTTCATATACTTACCAAGATGTTTTTAAAGGAGTTTGTTAAAAAAGACAAAGGATATATATTAAATGTAGCATCATCTGCATCCTTTTTCCCCGGCCCTTTGTTTGCATCTTATTACGCAAGTAAAATATATGTCAAAAGATATTCTTACGGACTGTGTGAGGAATTAAGGCGGATGAAATCAAAGGTTAAGATATGCTGTCTGTGTCCCGGACCTGTTGACACAGAGTTTAATGATGTGGCAAATGTTAAATTCTCGGTTGGTGCTCTGACGGCAGAATATGTGGCAGAAAAAGGAATAAAAGGACTTCTTGCAGGCAAAAAATGTGTAACTCCGGGCTTTTTGATTAAATGCACAAGGGTGCTTGGAAAGCTGATGCCTGATGCTCTCTCTGCAAGGTTTGTATACAATATTCAGGAAAAAAAGTCTAACTCTTGACAAAAATAAAAAGTATGATACAATGTAGTCGTGGTAGTATATCTACTGCAACTATATTTATTTTACAAAGGAGTGATTGTCCTAATGGACGGGAGTAGTAGTTTGACTTTAAGTGTTTTACTACTTATTTTGCTGATTGCATTATCTGCATATTTCAGCGCATCGGAAACGGCGTTTGCGTCGTATAACAAAATGAGAATGAAAAGCGAGGCGGAGGATAAAAAAGCCATCAAGGCACGCCGTGTGCTTTCACTCAGCGAAAACTATGAAAAGCTGATTTCAACAATTCTTATCGGTAATAATATCGTAAACATTGTTGCCACTTCTGTTGCAACCTTGCTTTTCACACATCTTATTTCAAACGAAGCTGTGGCAGCAACTGTTTCAACAGTAGTTATGACCCTTGCGGTTTTAACCTTTGGTGAAATTACACCAAAAACTGTTGCAAAGCGTACAGCAGACAGCTTTACAAAAAAGGTTGCAGATTCTCTTACTGTTCTCACAATTGTTTTTACACCGCTTACATTTATCTTTAACTTGTGGCAGAAGTTTGTACTTAAATTCTTTAAGGACGATGGCGAGGCCGCAGTTACGGAAGATGAAATCATAACGGTTGTAGAAGAGGCTGCGGAGGACGGTGAAATCGACGAGCAGGAAAGTGAGCTTATTAAAAATGTTATTAAGTTCAGCGACCTTGATGTTAATGATATTTTAACACCAAGAGTTGATGTTGCGGCAGTTGATATTAATTGGGATAAAGAGAGAATTGCAAAGGTTTTTGCAGAAACAGAATTCTCAAGACTTCCTGTTTACGACGAAAGCATAGACAATATTTCAGGTATACTTTACCAGAAAGACTTTTATAATCATAGCCAGCTGCCTGTTTCTGAGCTTGTAAAGCCTGTTAAGTTTATCTTCTCATCAATGAAGATATCAAGACTTTTAAAGCTTTTCCAGGAAAGCAAGTGCCATATGGTTGTTGTTAATGATGAGTACGGCGGAACAGAGGGAATTGTTACCCTAGAAGATGTTATTGAGTCCCTTGTCGGCGAAATATACGACGAGCATGACGAGGTTGTTGAAGACATTGTCAAGCTTTCGGAAACAAACTACAAGGTTCTTGGAAGTACAAGCATTGATAAATTCCTTGAAACCTTTGAGCTTGAGCTTGAAGAAGAGGACGATGACTCTGATATTACAACAGTAAGCGGTTTTGCCGCACATAATTTAGAAAAAATTCCTGACGAGGGTGATGTTTTTGAGCATAGAAATCTCAAAATAACCATTACAAAAACCGACAGCAACCGTGTTGTTGAGGCAATGGTTGAAGTAATGCCAATACCTGAGGAAGAAGAATAAACAAAAAAACACTCTGCGGAGTGTTTTTTGTGTTCTAATCTTAATCTGCTTGTAACACGGTTGTAACAATCATATGTTATAATGCATATGTAAGATAAGAGAGAAATCTAAAAGGAGGCGGAAAGCTATGAAAAAATTAATAGCCGCATTAATTGCTGCAGTTATTTGTATGTCAAGTCTTGTTTGCTTTGCCGCACCTGCATCTTTAGAACCGGCTGCTCAGTCTACATCAAGTAATCTTATAGTTATAACCAATCCGCCGTCAATTTCATCGACAACTCAAAAAGGCGTTGTTTTTTGCGGATACGGCGAAGCTGGTGTTAAGGTTACATTCTATAAATACAATCCTTTAACAGGTCTTTATTATCCTATGTCTTTAAACGGAAATAACATTTCTTTAGACATAGTTTATCAGTCAGGACTTTTCTGGAAAAAGATTGATTTTTCAGCCGGCAACCATAAGGTTATCGTTTATGCTGAAAAAGGTGACAGAGTGCAGATCGTAAAGAGAGAAATCAATGTATTATCTCCGGGTATTGCAGACAACCTCTTTGATTATACTTTGAATTTCAGACCTGCTTACAAGTAATATGAAAAAAGAAAGCATCAAAACTCTGCTTCTTATATCACTTGTAATTTGCAGTATGGTTTTAACAACACAAATATGGTTTAATGAGAAATTGTGGTCTTCGGACTATGATTTCTTTTCTGTATTTAAAGATAAAATTGTGTCGCTGTTTAGGGACGATTCCGAGGCATCTTTAAGTATCGGAGATACAGGAGCCTTTAACAGTATTTTCGCTCCCAACACTATGCTTTTATCAGGAAATAACGGCAGAGTTCTTTACGATTCTTCCACAGAGAAGGGCGGAGCTATAAACCTTGTTATTAATGATGTAATAAAAGAGGCTTTGTCTACAAAAGCGGTTTCAGAGGTAACAGAGGACGAATGGAAAAATATAATTAAATCAACAAACATATATGCAGACTACCATGTTCCCGTAAGTGTTGATGCAATAGGAGGCTTTCTTGAGGCGGATACAGTTAAAACAGAGGGGTTTGTCAGCTTTGATAAGCTTCTTATAGACTGTGACAAGCTTTCCTCAACCATTGTGCCTGTATATTTCAGAGACAGCAGGTCAAATCATCACTTCCGTATAAACACAGCTTTTGACAAAACAAAGCTTACTGCACTTTTTGAGAACACGGGAGAAGATTTAAACCTTTCATATTCCTTTGAATTAGGACTTGACAAAAAAGCTGAGGGCGAAGGAAGTAAGCATCAGAATGTGTTGCTGGATTCATATATTCTTCTTTCCCTTGACGAAACTAAAATGAACACAATAAAAGAGGAAAAGCTTGATATTTTAAGCAATACAGACCATATCCTTGAAAGCTTCGGCTACAACAAAAAAACAGTAAGAAAATTTACGCAAACAAACGGAACAGAAAATTATATAGACTCTAAATCAACTTTGATAATTGACCCTAAGGGCTTTATAGAATACACCACCGTTTTGGAAAACGGAGGACTTAAAATAGGGGAAGACTCAGATATAACAACTGCTGCGGCAGGTGCAGCAAGCCTTATAGATACAATACTTTCAGAGTTTTACCTGAATTCAAGTACAAAACTGTTTATAAGCTCACCTCTTGTTGATAACGGGGAAAATACACATACCCTGACATTCAGCTATCTTTTTGATGCCATAAAAATAAACAGTAACAGCCCTGATTGCACAGTTACAGTAACAGACGGTAAAATCACATATCTTAAGCTTAACATCAAAAACTTTTTTGAGGCATATGAAGATGCACCCACAAATGTTCTTGATATTATTGAAAAGGCATATACTAAAAATCAAAGCGACTCAACTTTGATTATAAAGGATTTAAGCACAGGCTATGTTCAATACGGAGGCACCTATAAAAAGGTGTGGCTCGTTACAACGGCTGCAACAGATGAGCCTATAATTATAGAATAAACAGCTAAGGAGATAAAATGAAAAAAGAGCTTTTAAGTCCCGCAGGGGACTTTGACTGTTTAAAGGCGGCGGTATCTGCAGGAGCAGATGCGGTATATCTTGGAGGAAGCAGACTTAACGCAAGAGAAAGTGCAAAAAATTTCAGCGACAAAGAACTTGTTGAGGCTGTTAACTACTGTCATTTAAAAGGTGTTAAAGTTTATATAACATTAAACACAGTTGTGTCCGACAGGGAAATAGCAGAGCTGGAAAATTATATTAAGTTCCTTGCTGAAATAAATATAGACGGTGTGATTTTGCAAAGCCTTGGTCTTGCATCTTGCGTAAGATATATTGCACCAAGCCTTGAAATACATGCAAGCACACAGCTTTCTGTTCACAGTCTTGACGGTGTCCTTAAAATGAAAGAGCTTGGTTTCTCAAGAGCGGTGCTTGCAAGAGAGCTTTCAGCAAAGGATATAAAATACATCTGCGATAACTCTCCTATAGAAATAGAAGCCTTTATTCACGGTGCACTTTGTATGTGCTATTCGGGGCAATGTTATTTTTCAAGTGTTATAGGTCAGCGGAGTGGAAACAGAGGCAGATGCGCACAGCCTTGCAGACAACCCTATAAAAACGGCTATGAGCTAAGTCTTAAGGACCTTTCTGCAGCAGATATGTTTAAGGATTATCTGTCCCTTGGGGTAACTTCTTTTAAAATCGAGGGCAGACTTAAAGACCCTCAGTATGTTTTTGGAGTAACAAGTATATACAGAAAGCTTATTGATGAAAACAGAAATGCATCTACGGATGAAATGAAATATTTAGAGGCACTCTTTTCAAGACAAGGTTTTACGAAAGCATATCTTGAGGGCAAGCCCTCAAAAGCAATGTTCGGCATAAGAACAGAGAAGGATAAGAGCTTAACTGCGTCAATAGAAAAAACAAAGATAGCGGAAAAAGAAATCCCTGTTACCTTGCAATATGAAATAACAGAAAATAATATTAAAATTCAATGTACCTGCGGAGATACTATACATCTTACGCAAGATACAGGTACAGAAAAAGCACTAAGCAGAGCCACAACAAAAGAAGATGTTGAAAAACAGTTGAAAAAGTCAGGGGGAACAGGCTTTGTTGTTGAAAGCATAAGCGGAAATATTAAAGAAGGTCTTTTTGTCCCCATATCAAAGCTTAACGAATTAAGGAGAACTGCATTAGAGGGCTTAAAAGAAAAGCTTATATGCAGAAAAAAGCCTGAAACTAACAGGCTTGATATTAAGCTTGAAGAAAAAGTGTTTGGTAAACCTGTTTTTAACTTCCATTTTAACACTTTAAAGCAGTATAATGAAACAAAAGAAATTCATCATCTTGCAGAAAACATTTTTTTACCAATCTCGTTCGTAAATCAGGCAGATAA
>JAGARF010000097.1 GCA_017622395.1 Clostridia bacterium
ATTGGCATTGCGTAGACCCTAACGGACTTCACCTTACAATCTCAGACACAGGCTGGGCAAAGGCTGCATGGGGTAAGATTTACGGTCAGTGGCTTTGCGAGGCTGCACTCTTTGTTTATGACTTTGATAAGTTTGATGCAGCAGATATTTTGCCGCTTTTTGCAAAATACCAGATTACAACCTTCTGTGCTCCGCCGACAATGTATAGAATGTTAATGAAGGAAGATATTTCAAAATATGATATGAGCTCAGTTCAGCATGCAAATACTGCAGGTGAGGCATTAAATCCTGAGGTTTATAAGCAAATTCAAAGCTTACTTGGTATTGATATTATGGAAGGCTTCGGACAGACAGAAACAACCTGTCTTATCGGTAACCTTCACGGCAGAGAATATAAAATCGGTGCAATGGGTAAGCCCGTACCTCTTTACGATGTTGATATTGTTGACCCTGATGGCAACAGCGTTGATGTGGGTGAAAACGGCGAAATAGTAATCAGAACATCTGAAAGAATTCCTTGCGGTTTGTTCAAAGGCTATTATAAAGATGAAGAAAAAACAAAAGAGGTTTGGCACGATGGTCTTTATCACACAGGCGATGTTGCCTATAAAGACGAAGACGGCTTCTATTTCTATGTAGGAAGAATTGATGATGTTATCAAGTCATCAGGTTATAGAATAGGGCCTTTTGAAATCGAAAGTGTTATTATGGAGCTTCCATATGTTTTAGAGTGCGGTGTATCTGCAGAGCCTGACGAAATAAGAGGTCAGGTTGTTAAGGCAAGCATTGTTTTAACTAAGGATACAGTTCCAAGCGAAGAACTTAAAAAAGAAATACAGATGTATGTTAAAGAGCACACAGCACCTTATAAATATCCAAGAATTGTTGTATTCAAGGACAGTCTTCCTAAAACAACAAGTGGTAAGATTATAAGAAATAAATTATAAGAAAAAGAGTGGGAAACCACTCTTTTTCTTGCATTTACATAAAAAATGTGTTAATATAAATTGAAAATTGTACTGTACCCTGCATAGGGACAATAACAAGGAGGAATTTAATATGGAAAAAAGAATGGAAACAAGAAAACTGACAATGGCGGCGGTTCTTACAGCTTTGACGGTGCTTTTACAGTATATGGGAAGCTTTGTAAAGCTTGGACCTTTTTCAATTTCGCTAGTGCTGATACCGATTGTAATAGGTGCAGCAACCTGCGGAGTTAAAGTTGGTGCGTGGCTTGGTTTCGTTTTTGGAGGAGTTGTGCTTTTAAGCGGAGATGCAGCGGCATTTCTTGCAGTTGATGTACTTGGAACAATAATAACAGTTCTTGCAAAGGGTACTCTTTGCGGACTTTTGGCAGGCTTTGCATTTAAAGCAGTTAAAAAGCTGTCAAACGATGATTATTTATCTGCAATGATAGCGGCAGTTGTTTGTCCTGCTGTGAATACAGGTGTGTTTTTAATCGGATGTCTTGTGTTCTTTATGGATACAATAACTATGTGGGCTGGCGGTACAAATGTTGGTCATTATATGATTTTCGTTCTCGTAGGCGGAAATTTCATTTTTGAGCTTTTATTTAATATTGTTTTTGCTCCTGCGGTTGTGCAGATTATAAAGGTTGTAAACAGGAGGTAACTATGGTACTTGCAATTGATATTGGAAACACTCATATAGTTCTTGGTTGTGTTGAGGACGAAAAGATAATTTTCAGAGAAAGAATGTCAACAAACCCAAATGCAACAAGACTTGAATATGCGTCGATGATAAAAACAGCATTTGATATGTATCGTGTTGATTATACCAAAATTGAGGGTGCTATTATATCTTCGGTTGTGCCGTCTGTTACAAAGAATGTAAAACAGGCGATAGAAAAATTTGCAAAAATAAAGACACTTGTTGTAGAGCCTGGAATTAAAACAGGTATAAGCATTAAAATAGATAATCCTGCACAGCTCGGCTCTGACCTTCTTGTGTCTGCGGTAGCAGGTGTTGCAGAATACAAAACACCACTTATTATAATTGATATGGGAACAGCAACAACTGTTTCTGTTATCAATAAAAACAAGGAGTATATCGGTGGAGCAATTCTGCCGGGTGTTGGAATTTCTCACGATGCTCTTGTAAACAGAACATCAAAGCTCCAGAGTATTGCACTTGATGAACCTAAAAAGGTTATCGGAACAAACACAGTAGACTGTATCCAGAGCGGTCTTATGTACGGCAATGCAGGTGCACTTGACGGTCTTATCGAAAGATTTAATGAGCAGATGGGTGAAAAGTGCAATGTTGTTGCAACAGGCGGACTTTCAAAAATTGTTGTACCTTTATGTAAAAACGAAATAATAATAGACGAAGATATGTTACTTAAAGGACTTATGATTATTTACGAAAAAAATATATAAATTTAAGAGTTGCTTTGATTTTAAGCAACTCTTTTTTGTTGACAATATCATAGCAGTTTGATACAATTATCCTGATATAAAAAGGAGTGGGTTGGTTGAAAAGCTATTGGATATGGAATTATGGAGATTATGAACTTTTTCATTCAAATCTTGTAAACTGTAGAAGACAACAATATGAGGCAGAGGTTCCTCCTTTCTGGAAACTTTATGATGTTGAACGAAATGTTATTTTCTTTTGTGAAAAGGAAATAGAGAATGATGGGGTTATGAAGCTTCACTTAAATGGTAAAGGTTGTATAATGCTTGATGATATAAGGTACCCCTCAGATGAAGAAATAAAAATTGCCAAGGGATATCATACTTTTAAAATCTGCGTTTTTAATTTGTCAGGTTTACCTTCAGCATATATAGAAAGCGATGTTCTTTCAACAGACGGAAGCTGGTATACAAAGAATGCAGAGGGTAAAAAGATTACTGTTGGTTTTGAAAAGGCATATGATTCACCGTCGGCTGATGTAGAGAAATTTAATTTTTCTTATGAAAGAGTTGAATTTGTAAGCCGCACAAAGACTGAAAAGGGTGTGCTCTTTGATTTTGGAAAAGAAATATTCGGATTTTTATATATTGAAAATGCAAATAAAGATGCAAAAATATGTGTATCCTACGGAGAATCGGCAGAAGAAGCTTTAGATACAAAGTGGTCTGTTATAAGAGAGCATATATCAGGAAGTGAAAGCTATAAATTAAGACAAAGAGCATTTCGTTATATTTACATAGAGGGTGACTTGGATGCAGAGGTGTATGCAGAGCTTGAATATTTGCCGTTGAATGAATTGGGAAGCTTTGAGTGCAGTAATAAAACCATAAATGATATATGGAATATGTGTGCATACACATTGAAACTATGCGCAAGAGAAGTATTTATCGAAGGTGCGAAAAGAGATCGTTGGCTTTGGGGCGGTGATGCGTACCAGATATTCAAGTTCAGTAAATATCTCTATTTTGATAAAGAAATTATAAGAAGAAGTCTTATAGGTCTGCGTGGGAAAGACCCTTTTGACCAACATATAAATACCATCACAGATTACAGTCTGTATTGGGTTATTTCCTTGTGGGAATATTATATGACATACGAAGATGTTGAGTTTATAAAATTTATCTATCCAAAAGCGGTATCTTTAATGAATTTTTGCAAAGACAGAACAAATGAACACGGATTTATTATTGCAAAAGGGGAAGATTGGATTTTTGTTGACTGGTCGGAAATAGATAAAAGCGGTGTAGTATGTGCAGAACAGATGCTTTACTACGAAGCTCTTAATTGTATGTATAAATTATCACAAATTGCAAAAGAGGAAAATGCAGATTATAAAAATCAGGCGGAGAGACTGAAAACGCAGATAAATGAATTTTTCTGGAAAGATGAATGTGGCGCATTTATTGATAATTACGAAAGTGAAACTGTTAATGTAACAAGACACGCAAATATTTTTGCGGTAATGTATGGTATTGCAAACAGAGAGCAGATATACTCAATTTCTGAAAATGTTCTTAAAAATGATAATATTACAAAAATTACAACTCCGTATTTTGAAGGGTATGAGCTGGATGCTATGGGGCAGATTGAAAATTTCGAATACATATACGATATGCTTTGCTCATATTGGAAGGGTATGCTTGATTTAGGGGCAACTACTGTTTATGAAGAATATGATCCAAAACTTTCGGGCATAGAGCATTATGCTATGTATGGCGATAAATTCCAGAAATCCCTCTGTCACGCGTGGGGCGCATCTCCAATTTATTTGCTTGGTAAATATTTCCTGGGAGTGTCTGAAACAGAGGCAGGCTATGAAAGCTTTACTGTTAAGCCATATCTTGGTAAGCTTGAATTTATAAAAGGCACAGTTCCTATAAAAGACGGAAAAGTTGAAGTTTTTCTTTCAAAGGAAAAGCTTGTGGTAAAAACAGATAAAAAAGGCGGAACACTTATTATAAATGGCAACAGATACAGCCTGACACCTGATGAAGAATTTGTTTTAAGGTTTTAATAAGCATAAAAAAACAACCGCAGATGCGGTTGTTTTTTTATTATGCTAAATTACATAGCATTGAATTTCTTTGTAAGCTGTGATTTTTTTCTTGCAGCGGCATTCTTTTTGATAATACCCTTTGCGCAAGTCTGGTCAACTCTCTTAACTGCAACTTTGTATGCAGCCATTGCTTCCTCTTTGTTGCCTGCTTCAACAGCAGCATCAAATTTCTTTAAGCAAGTTTTAAGATTTGTCATAACCATTTTATTCTGAAGAGTTTTCTTTGCGATAACTAAAACTCTTTTCTTTGCTGATTTAATATTTGGCATTTAATTCACCTCCGAGTAACTTTTTCAGTGTATATGCAATATTAAGTTTCCCCATTTGAGACACAAGCGGTAATGTGACGGACCGCCCGGGTCCACTTCAATAGCAAATGGTATTTTATCACATTATTTTTTAATTGTCAACTACTTTTTTTCACTGTGCAAAGCACAATATCTCTGCACAGCAATATCTTTGAATGTAAAACATTTAATATCTCTCGAGCATAGCGAGAATATCGTTTTATATTGTTAGGAGTTAGAAGTTAGGAGCGAGGAGTTGTTCGCTGTGCGAAGCACAACTTCACTACCTTGGTAACTTCACATAAGTCAGCACATATCAAAATAGATTATTTCTTGACAATATATCTTTAAACGCGTATAATTTATTTAACAAAAGTACAAAGGGGAAGCATAATGAAAAAACTAATTAAAATCTTTTTAATCTGCACATTGGTGCTTTTGGCATTAAGTGTAACAGTATCGGCTGAAACAGAAGGGTATTATACATACACAGTTTCAAACGACGAAGCGACTATAACTGATGTTAATACGAGTATATCAGGTGATATAACGATTCCGTCAACATTAGGTGGTTATCTTGTAACCACAATCGGCCCTTGTGCATTTGAAGATTGCGCTGACTTAACAAGTGTAGAAATAGGCGACAGCGTAACCACAATCGGCAATTATGCGTTTTGTTATTGCTCCAGCTTAACAAGCGTAGTAATTCCAGACAGTGTAACCACAATCGGCTTTGGTGCGTTTAGTGATTGCACCGGCTTAACAAGCGTAGTAATTCCCGACAGCGTAACCACAATCGGCGGTTGTGCGTTTATTCGTTGCACCGGCTTAACAAGCATAGTAATTCCCGACAGCGTAACCACAATTGGCAATTCAGCGTTTCATGGTTGCACAGGGTTAACAGCAGTGTATATCAGCGACTTGTCAGCGTGGTGCAATATAAAATTCGGTAATTCTGGTTCAAATCCATTATATTATGCTAAAAATCTTTATGTAAATAATGAGCTTGTAACAAACCTTGTTATTCCTGCTGATTTAACTACAATTGGTCAATATGCGTTTTATAATTGTACAAGTTTAACAAGCGTAGAAATTTCTGATAGTATATCGTCAATTGGTCAATATGCGTTTTTTGATTGCACAGGCTTAACAAGTGTAGAAATCCCCGACAGCGTAACCACGATTGGCCTTTTTGCGTTTGATAATTGCGAGAATATAGAAGAGGTATATATATGTGATATAGAAACCTGGTTAAATATAATTTTCGAAAGTTATGCTTCAAACCCACTGGCTTTTGGAGGAGAGCTTTATTTGAATAATGAGTTATTGACTGAACTTATAATTCCCAACACTATAACTAAGATAAATAATTATGCGTTTATAAATTGTAAAGGTTTGTCAAATATAGTGTTTTCTAATAGTGTAACAAGCGTTGGAAGGCAGGCTTTTTACGGTTGCACAAATTTGGTGAGTATAGTAATCCAAACCAGTATAACATCAATAGATAGCTATGCATTTTATGGAAAAGACATAACAGTATATTACGAGGGAAGTCGTTTGCAATGGAGTGATATTATGTTAGGCGATGATGATCCATTTTCATCAAAAACTCAATATGTATATAATTCAAGATGTGTTACGGTAATGGATGCGTACAATAATAAGATTTATGAAGAATGGTTGTCATACGGAACCACTTTATCAGAAAATATCGAATACAAAATCAAAGATAAATACAAAGCAACATTCTATACAGATAAGGAATGTACAAAGCTTTTTGATATGTCAACAGAAATAACTGAAGATACTGTTCTTTACTGCACATTGAAAGATGCATACTGCACATATAAGTTTTTAAACGGCGATGGAAGTGTAATGCTTGAAAAAACAGTAGACTATGGTGCAACATTAAACGAAACACCAACCACAGCACCAACAAAAGCAGCGACACAGCAGTATACATATACATTCAGCAATTGGGATGGATATTCAGCAGGAATGACTTTAACAAAAGATATGACATTCACTCCTGTGTTTAATTCAACAGTAAATAAATATACATACAAGTTCTTGAATGAGGATGGAAGTGTACATTTCGAAAGAACTGCAAATTATGGCACAAAGATAGAACTGCCAAGTGAACCGACAAAAGCATCAACATCACAGTATAACTATACCTTCAGTGAATGGATTGGCTATACAGAGGGCATGAAAGTTACAGAAAATGTTACATTTACTCCGGAATTTACTTCAACAGTAAATAAGTATATATACAAATTTGTTGATGAAGACGGAAATGTAATTGAGGAAAAAACAGCAGAATACGGAACAATGATCGAACTTCCGAAAACAACTCCGGTAAAGACTGCAACAGCTCAATATACATATATCTTTGATAGATGGATAGGCTATGTACAAAATATGCCGCTAACAAAAGATGTAGTATTTACTGCAGAATACAAAGCAATAATTAATCAATACACATATAAATTCCTAGACGATAACGGAAGTGAAATCTACAAGAAAACAGCCGATTACGGAGCATTAATAGAAGTTCCGACTTCTCCTGTAAAGGAAAGTACACAACAGTATACATACACATTTAGCAAATGGAATGGTTATACAGACGGAATGCTGTTAACAGGAGACATAACATTTACGCCTGAATTTACATCAATAGTTAATAAGTATACATATAAGTTCTTAAATGAAGATGGAAACACATATTTTCAAGAAACTGCAGAATATGGAAGTGTAATAGAACTTCCTGAAAATTCTGTGAAAGAAGCAACAGCACAGCATACTTACACATTTAGCAAATGGAATGGTTATACAGACGGAATG
>JAGARF010000098.1 GCA_017622395.1 Clostridia bacterium
ACTAACATCTGAAGGTACTGAAAGAGCCTTAGACATTTCTGAAATTTCGGTAGCAGTTTTGATTTTTGAGTCTGACATAACAGTTGTTGCTGCGAATGTGTATGTTGATACAAGCGAGAGAATAACTGTGATAGAAACAGCAAGAGCTAAAAGCCTTGTCTGCTTTTTATTTTTCTGCATTGTAACCTCCATAATATTTGGCCGCAAACGGGCCTTTTTTCAACAAACCTTTGACATTGTAACACTTTTTTAACATTTTGTCAAATATTTTTTTAATTTCTTTGTTATTTTATGCCAAAATGAAGGTTTTATTCCAAAAAAAACACCATATTTTCGAAAAAATACGGTGTTTGAATTTGTAATATTATTTTAAAATTTTTCTTCAAAAGACCATTACATACCGATGTCTTTTAAACAAAAAAGTATGGCTACTTATCTCATAGCCATACTGTTGTTTAAAAGAGTTGTACTATATAAGAACAATACATCCTGATTATTGAATTTAACATAGTTTCCCACAAACCCGCTTTGAATATATCGTATATCCACAACTGTTATTTTTCTGTATGCAGGTATAAGAAGGGGTGTAATACTGCTGCCGAAAGAATCTCTGAATATAACAAGCTCTTTTTCTGTTTGTGCCATTTCATTTTCGATTTCAATTAAGGGAGATGTACCTGAAAGGAACATTTCGTAAGAGTCTTTTCCCTCTGCCTTTTCCATATTATAAAGACTTCCCTCTCTTGCCACACCTGTATCATAATACTTAACTATGCAGTTATCTAAAATATCATTTGTTAAATATTTAATGGTATCAGGCTGAAACGGCAGTGCAGACTGTCCCTTATAAACACCGTTAAAAGGCTTGCTGAGTGTGTTTATTTTATATTCTGTCTTAGCACTTTGCCCCATACTTTCTGCAATAAACTCTGCTATATGAACAATTTCCTCCTGTTTCCAATGAGAGTCTGTTTTATAATAGCAATCAAGAGAAAGATGTGGCAAAATATCAATATATTTCATATAGCTTACTTTGTTGCTGAAATCTTCCGCAAACTTCTTATAATCTATTGAAATATAGCCATTTTTCTCTGCAAGGAAATAGTTTTTGTCAGGAATAACCGAAAGATAAATATTTACATCAGCATCTTTCATATAAGTTTCATAAAGATAATCAAACTTCTCGGCTGCATTTTCAACCATATCAGGGTTTACAGGGTATTCAAGCTTTGAAATATGTCCCTCAGCTATAAAAAGTCCGTTGTTATCCTTTTTATTTAAAAAATAGTTTGCAAAAAAAGCTTTTAGTGTTCTGAATTTGTCACGGATTGGAAATTGGTCTGTTGCATACTGCTCAAAGTTTTTCATATACTCGCCTGATGCAACAGTGCTTAACGAAATCTCAGGCTTTTCTGCAAGAGGTCTTCTTTCGCTTTCGGAATAAACTGTATGAGGCTTAAACCAGCAGGAAAGGGATATTCCAAGAACCAGAACTGCAATTATTGATGTTTTAATTATATTTTTATTTTTCATAATTCACCTCTAAAATCTGAAATAGAGAAACGGATTAAACGACCCGTCTGCAAGGAACGCTGTTGATATAACAAGTAAAACAATTAAAAAAGCAGTTTCAAGTATATCACCTGTTGAGTTTTCAGGCAGTAATCTTTCTGCAAGTTTTTTGGGTAAAGGTGTTGCACCTATTGCTCCTATCAACAGAACAAAGCCGTAATTTTTAAGCTGATAAATAAATTCTGCAGAAACAAGTGGTAACTTATTTCCTCCAAACATTCCTTTTACATATTCAAAAGCCAGATTTAAGTTTCCTGCATTGAAAATCATAAAGCTTACTGCAACTAAAAACAAAACATATATATGACCTAAAGCCTTGTGTTTTTCAAGGTGCTTAAGATAAAAGAATTTCTCAAGAGTTAAAAGAACACCAAAATAAAGTCCCCAAACAATAAAGTTCCATTCTGCTCCATGCCAGAAGCCTGTTAAAAACCATACTGTGAAAATATTAAACAACATTCTTGGTTTACTTACTCTGTTTCCGCCCATTGGAATATACACATAATCCCTGAACCACGAACCAAGAGAGATATGCCATCTTCTCCAGAATTCGGTAATACTTTTTGAAATAAACGGATAATTGAAGTTTTCCATAAAATCAAAGCCGATTATCTTTCCAAGACCGATTGCCATATCGCTGTAGCCCGAAAAATCAAAGTATATCTGAAGCATATATGCCATTGCCACAAGCCAATAGTATAAAACAGAAAGCTCTGTTGAGCTTAAAAATGCTTCACCAAGCTCACCTAAGGTATTTGCAATTAATATTTTTTTGGAAAAACCTATAATAAATCTTCTTATGCCCTCTGTAGCCATTTCAAAGCTGTGACTTCTTTTTATAAGCTGTTTCTCCACATCTGTATATCTTACAATAGGACCTGCAATAAGCTGTGGGAAAAGTGCTACATAGGTTGCAAGGGTTAAAGGATTTCTCTGTGCTTTAACCTCTCCTCTGTAAACATCAACGCTATAGCTTAAAATCTGGAATGTATAAAAACTTATGCCTATAGGAAGTACAAGCTTTAGTAGCGGTATTGAAAGTCCGAATACTTTATTAAAATTTTCTATAAAGAAATCTGCATATTTAAAATATATAAGTCCAAATGCACTTGATAAAACCGAAAGAACCAAAAACAACTTTGCTAAAGGCTTTCCTCTGTATTTTTCAATCAAAAGACCGAAAACATAGCCAAGCAGCACCGTTGCAACCATTAAAAAAACATATTTTGGTTCACCCCAGCCGTAAAACACAAGGCTCGCAATAAGCAA
>JAGARF010000099.1 GCA_017622395.1 Clostridia bacterium
AGCTTTCCGCCGTAATGTCGCTTACTTCCTTTACACTATCTAAAACATAAAGGTCAACAGATGTGTCATCACTTTTGTCAAAATCCTTATTTCCGAAATAAAGTCTTTCATCTTTATCGTAGTTAACCTCTCCTGCAGTTTCGCTCATTATATTTTCAAAAACATAATTAACATAGTCCAAAATGTTTGCTCTGCTTCTGAAATTATTGCTTAAAACACCTCTTGTTCCGCCGTCATTTCTGCCGTATTTTTTAGCTTTGTCAAGGAATAAGTCAGGTGCAGTATTTCTGAAGCTGTAAATACTCTGCTTCATATCTCCAACCATAAACATATTTTCTTTGGAAATTGCGGAAAAAATTGTTTCCTGAATATCGTTTGTGTCCTGATACTCGTCTATTATAATTTCGTCATATTCACTTGAAAGCTCTTTCGCAAAATCAGTAGGGTTTCCGTCTTCATCGCATAAAAGCTTAATTGCAAGATGTTCTAAATCATCAAACTCCAAAAGCTGAGCCTTTTTCTTTTTTTCGGTATACTTTTCATCAAGCTTTTCTGCAAGAGATACAAAGATTTTGAGGTTTTCATACTGAATTTTCATAAAGCTTTCAAGCTCTGTCGGGGAAAGTTCAGGGATTAAGCTTTTAATAATTCCTTTAAATTCATCTCTTTTGGCTGAAATGTTTTTCTGTGTGTCGATTTTGTTTATTCTTCTGTCAAGAGTGTCGAAAGAAACCCTGCTTAATGTTTCATAAAGCTCGGCATATTCTGTATCTTGCGTAAGATTAGAAAACTGAGCAGTATCATTTCCTACCATTTCGTTGACAAACTGTAAATCTTCAATACCGCTTATATAATTTAAAACATATTCTCTGTATTCCTTAACAGCATCAGAGGCACTTTTAGCAGTATCCTTTACAAAAAATTTATACCACTCAGCACTTTTATAATCTCTGTAGCTTTCAAGAACAAAGGCAAGCCACTTTTTGGGAAAAGGAACTTTTCTTGATGCTTTGTAAATTTCTTTTGTGTATTCTTCAACAATATCTCTTTTGGAGGTGACAAATTTCTGTGCAAAAGCCTTAAAGTTTTCATCTTCGTAACATTCCTCTAAAAGCTCATCTGCGGCAGCATCAAAAAGCATTGCCCTCTGGGCATTGTCGCAAATATTAAAGTTTGGAGAAATGTCAAGCTTGTCAAAGTTTTCTTTTATTAAACGCATACAGAAAGAGTGAACCGTGCATATGTTTGCACCCGGCAAAAGCAAAAGCTGTTTCTGATAATTTTTTCTGTCGGCATCTGTTGTTTTTTCGTCCTTTATGGCATTTAAAAGTCCTTCGCTAAGCTTGTCCCTCATTTGCTGTGCCGCTGCATTGGTAAAGGTTACAATTATAAGGCGGTCTATATCGCAGGTCTTAACAAGCCTTAAAACTCTGGCAACAATAACTGCTGTTTTACCGCTGCCTGCGGCGGCAGTAACAATCATAGAGCCATTGTTATGGTCTATGGCATTTTTCTGACCCTCAGTCCATTTTATTTCAGCCATCGTTCTCCTCCTTTAAGGCCTCTTTAACACCCTTTTCATTTAGTGACGCCTTTTCGTTATAGCAACCCACAGAGGTATCAAATCCGCAGACACTTTTGAAACTGCAATAGGTACAGCCCTCTGTTTTTTTGGTAAGTGCAGGACTTATTGCAAACTCTCCTCTTGAGATTTTATCGGCATAATCATCAATATGCTCAAAGACTCTTTTACTTAATGCTTCGTATTCTGTATAAGAAAGCTTTTTGTCTTTAACAACATCATTTTTCTTACCTTTGCCCTCTGCCATTTGCTCATAGACTTCCTCATCGCCTACAAGAAAACCGTTTAAGGCATAGCTTTTCATATTTATTTCGCCTTTTTCTTCAATGGATGTAGTTTCGGAAATGTCAGGTATTACACCGAAATAAAACATTCCCTTAGATTGACCGAAAAAGTCTTTAAGTGCGTTGCTGTATACGAAAAGCTGAAGCATCATTCCGTTGTATACTTCGCTTAAATCAAGCTCTTTAGCACTTGATTTGTAGTCTACAATTCGGTATTCATCACCGCATCTGTCAATTCTGTCAATCTTGCCGTTTAAAACAATATCAAGACCTGTGGGAGTTTTCAGCTTTACGGGTGTAACTCTGCTGTCGCTTGAAAGGTCAAGCTCAGTTGTAAAGGGCACAAATTTTCCCGACTGCACCTGATATACCACAGCAGACAAGGCGTTCTTTGCGGTTTGTGTGAGCTTTTCGGTTAAAAATTTATGTCTGTTTGTGGTGATAGGCATTTTTTCTGTTAAATCCTTTATGCCGTTTTTGCTCATTTTGTCAAAGATTGTGTCTATATCTTCTTTTGTTATTTTGTACCAATCAATATTGTTGTCAATAACATAGTTTGTAAAATCCTCCATAAAGGAATGAGTGAGAGTACCTCTGTCCATAATGTTAAAGTCGTAAACATTTCTTTCTTTAAGCTTTAAACCGTACTGAAGAAAGAAGGAAAAAGGACATTTGGCAAAGGCCTCCAGCTTTGAAACAGAAAGATTAAGCTGACCCTCCCATAGAAGTCTTGCAGAGCTTTCAGTTGTTGAAGAAGAAACCTTAAAATATTTGGCTTTCATCATTTTTCTGTATCTGAAAACTTCTGTTTCGCTGTTTTCATACCATTTTTTTGCACTTTCCATAAGGGGAGAGTTTCCTTTTACAACATATCTTGCGGAAGATACAGGCGTACAGATTAAATCAATTTCCTTTTCAGGCACAAAGCTTTTTTCTTTTAAATGCGGAAACATCTTTTTTATGTCGCTCAGCACCATAGACGGTGCCTCGCCCTCACCTGATACATTTGCAAGAGTATATGAAAAGATAAGCTCATCTTTAGGTATACAAAGAAGCTCATAAATTTTAAAGGGTTGCTCAAGAGCCTTTTTTCTGTTATCAGGAGCAAGACTTATTTCATTTTTTTCAAGAATTCTTCTCTCGCTGTCCTTTATTATTCCTGTTCCCGTAACAGGTGCAGGAAACTTTCCTGAATTTGCTCCGATTATATATAAAACTTTAAATTCGTTGTGTCTTAAGCTGTCTGCATCGCCGACAATAACCATATCGCTTTCAGGCGGATAGGTGCTTATTTTCGTTTCGTTAAAGGCATTTAAAAGCATTTCATAAAACTTTTCAATTCCAAAGGTTTCATCAGTCATACAAACCTCAAACTGATTCAAAACATCAACAATACTGTTAAAAACCTGTCTGTATTCAAGAGCAAGCTCAGGTTTGCCCGATTTTGTGAAAAGCTTTGTATACTCGTCTGTTTTGTTTTTAAGCTGTGTTTTTTCTATAAAGCTTTTTACTGCATCAACATACTCTTTTGCGTTGTGTCTGCCTTTAAGCTGTTCGTAGTAGGGTGAAATCAGGTCAACAAAAGCACATCTTGTTTCATTTATTTTTGCAAGGTTATATTCCTTTTCTTTATAGGTAAATTCATCAAACCAAAGTTTACCCTTTATGTTAACATCAAGAGCATAGTTTTCAAGCAGACATATTTCGTCAAAGCTTAATGGAGTAAGCTCCGATTTTAAGAATTTCATAACCGAAACGGTTTCAAGTCTTTCAAAAATCAGCTCAAGAAAGCTTAAAATAAATGCTCCTGCAGGGTGGCAGAGAAGATTTTTCTTTTCTGCAATATATCCGTTTATGCTGTATCTTTCAAAAGATTCTTTTAAAATATTTGAGTATTCCTCAAGATTTCCTGCAAGAATACCGATTTCATTAAATGAATAGCCTTCATCACGCACCTTTTTTGTAATGCTCTGCATTAAGCTTTCACATTCATTAAGAGGATTTTCGCTGTAAAAAATACTGATTTTATCAGGCTCTTTGTTATAAACAGAGGGCATAATAAGGGGATAATTTTCAGCAAGGTGCAAAAGCTCGCCTGTATGCTTTTTGTTTTCTTTAAGCAAAACTGTTTTTGTTTTTGCGAAGTCACTTATTTTCTCTTTTGTTCTCTCAACCGACTCAAAAATATATCCCTTTCCCATTTTAAGGGTTATATAAACCTTCTTTGCATTTTCGGTAAGTGTTTTAATAACAGCAAGCTCTTCCCCCGTAAAAGAGGAGAAGCAGTCAATGAAAAATTCGGTTTCTTTAACAAAACTGCTGTTTTTTATAAGAATGGAAAGCATAGAAAGGTTTTCGTCGCTGTCTGCACCTCTTTCAAAGACAAGTTTATTATAAATTTCATAAATTCTGCAAATATCCTCAATTTTACTCTTAACATTTGCCTCGCTTATGTTTTCAGATGCCTTTAAAAGACCTTCAGGGGTAACGCCGTGACGCTTAAGCTCTGTTACGGTTTTAAGCATCTGCCCCGAAAAATCAGGAGATTTAGCAGAGGTTTTATAAACAACAAGCTTAGAGGAGGCTTTAGATACAGCCCTGTTCATTAAAATTGTCTTACCAACCTTTGAAACATAGCTTCTCTCTTCCATATCAGATGCCTTGCTTAAGCTGTAGAAAAGTCTGTTAAAGCTTAAAACATCAACAAGGTTGCCAAGAAAACCGAATTTTTTAACGGTAATTTTCTCAAAGCTTAATGAAATCTGCTCAGGCACAATAAGAACAGACTTAACACCATTGTTTATATTCTCTTGGATTTTATCAAGACAATAAGCGGTTTTTCCGCTTCCTGCCTTTCCCTCAATAAAAGTTACAGACATACATTTCTCCTATATTGCCCCTAAGGGGTTGAAAAAGATTTATATTACGAATTCATTATACAACACCCGTATTTTTAAGTCAACAGACTTTCGCGTTACTGCCCCAAAAACAAAAACCGATGCGTTTAAGCATCGGTTCAGGGTGTCGATAAACCTATCGACACCCTGGTAGAGTGCGAAAAAGGAAGTTATATTTTAACAGCCGAAATCCGTAGCGTATGTGGATACGTGAGAGGTTTCAGCTGTTAAAAAGCAAGCAATCCCCGAATGTTTTCGATAAACATTCGGGG
>JAGARF010000100.1 GCA_017622395.1 Clostridia bacterium
AGAAAACCGAATTGGAATACTCTCATACCGGGAAAACCGCTGTATTCAACCAGGTCAATTACCTCTTGTGTAATATCTCCAAGGTCCTCTGCAATAATCATCTTATTCTTTGCCGCATTTTTGATTGCATCTATAAAATCCTTACCCGGACCTTTAACCCATTTACCTTCCTTTGCAGTTTCTGCATCGTACGGTATGCTCCAATAAGACTCAAGACCTCTGAAATGGTCAATTCTAACTCCGTCAAAAAGTTCAAACATAACTGAAAGTCTGTCAAGCCACCATTTATATCCGTCTTTTTTCATATAATCCCAATCATAAAGTGGATTTCCCCAAAGCTGACCGTTTTCTGCAAAATAATCAGGAGGTACTCCTGCTACACATTTTGGTTTAAAGTCCTCGTCAAGCTGGAACTGCTTTTTGTTTGCCCATACATCACAGCTGTCATAAGACACAAAAATAGGAATATCACCTATTATCTTAATATTTTTGCTTTCCGCATAGCCTTTAATCTCTTTCCATTGATTAAAGAACTCATACTGAATAAACTGCCATGCAAAATATGTTTCTTCATCATATTTATCAACCGTCCACTCATTCCAGCAAAGATTTTCATTTGCTTCTTTAAGTGCCATAAACTTACAGAAATCAGCAATATATTTTCTATCCTCTGTAAACTTTAAGATTTCCTTTTTATCTGCTCTTTTTGACGCCTCTTTTAAAAGCTTAAATCTTGTATGATAAAGTCTTACATATTCACAGCTATAGGGTGTGTTCTGTCTGTGTTCTTCAAGCTCCTCCTTTGTTAAAAGGTCTTTTTTATAAAGCTTGTTTAAATCAACAAAATAAGGGTTTCCTGCAAAAGCAGAATAAGACTTATAAGGAGAATTGCACTCGTCTACCATAGTAAACGGCAACACCTGCCAATACTTAAATCCGCAGTCTGCAAGAAAATCTATAAATTCTTTTGCCTCATCTGAAAATGCACCTGTTGAATAGTCACCATATAAAGATGATATGTGCATTAAAACTCCGCTTCCTCTTTCCATTTCACATCTTCCTTTTTGCTATATTACTTTGACAATAAAAACGGCATATATCCGCAGATTTCGGGAAGTTCAATTTCGGTATAACCTTCTGATATGTTAATTTTAACTTCTTTCATATCAGGTATTGAAACACATTTTTTATATTCTCCAAGCACCTTAATCTTTCTGCCTTGCACAAGAGTAATATGTTCTTCAACAATTCCTTTATCTCCTCTGTGTTCAGGTACAGTAGTTTTAATATGAAGAATATCCCCTTCTCTGCCCTTCATTAAAGTAGCTCTTGCTGAAGAAGGCAGATTTACATTTCTGATAATTGGATTTGGAAGGAGCTTTTCGATTAAATCCTTCACAAGATTTTTTATATGTATTGCACCAAATGAAAAATATCCCTCAAAAGCATTAAATCCAATATGTGCTTTGTTTCCCTTAAGTGCTACTGCACTAAATCCATTTGTGTTTTTGGGCGGATTGTAAAAATATGCATGTATTCCGTCAAATTCCCGTTTGAAATATGGTTCAATGTAATCAGCAACAGAATACTTGCTCTTCATTTTTATTCCAACAGAATATCCTCCAAGCACCTCATCGCCATACTGATAGTACGCATCAGTATTATGGTCTTCAAAGCCTTCAAAATAGTCCCATATTCCATCAGGTCTGTATGCCTTACCGCAAGATAAAACAGCACCTTTGAAGTTGTTGAGTTTTGTATTCAGCTTATCTGTTACAATAATTTCTTCAGGTAAAATAAGCAGCTTGTATCCATCTAAATCCATATTTTCATTTATTACATTAAAATTAAGCTTAAGTTCAGACAGCATTCTCGCAGCACC
>JAGARF010000101.1 GCA_017622395.1 Clostridia bacterium
AATTTAAAGATATAAACACATTTATTAAAGAGCTTAATGATATGTTGAAGAAAAAATGATAAAAAATACCTCAGGACCATATCCTGAGGTATCTTTTAATGCCTTAAATATTGACAATTTATGTAAAATATTGTATAATTCCTACTTGTAGGAAAAGTATGAATTTTGAGGTGCATTATGAAAGGAAAACATATATATGCACATCCCGGAGGGCGACACATCTTTGGTACAGTTAAGGTTGGTGCAAAGGGACAGATTGTAATTCCCAAAGAGGCAAGAGAATTTTACGGTATAAAAGAAGGGGATACACTTTTAGTCCTCGGTGATGACAGGGGAATTATAGTAACAAACCCTGATGTTATAAAAGATGTTGCAAATAATATATTTAAAGGAATGGAAGATAATGAATAATCAAATGTATGAAAAGCTTGGAATAAGCAAACAGGTTGCAGAGTTTTCAAGTGAAATTCTTGAAAAACTCAAACCGAGATTTGAAGAAATAGATAAAATAGCAGAATACAATCAGGCAAAGGTTACTCTTGCAATGCAGAAAAACAGAGTATCTGCAGAGTGCTTTGCAGGCTCAACAGGATATGGCTACAATGATATGGGCAGAGAAACCTTAGAGGCGGTTTATGCAACCTGCTTTAACACAGAAGCAGCTCTTGTTCGCCCTCAGATTACCTGCGGAACTCACGCCCTTGCTATTGCCCTTTCTGCAAATCTTCTTCCCGGAGATGAGCTTTTGTCACCTGTGGGAAGACCTTATGATACACTTGAAGAGGTGATAGGAATAAGAGAGTCCGCGTGCTCTCTTAAAGAATACGGAGTATCTTACAGACAGGTTGATTTGCTTGAGGACGGCACCTTTGACTACGAAAATATTAAAAAAGCAATAAATGAAAAAACAAAGCTTGTTACTATACAGAGAAGTAAAGGCTATCAGTCAAGACCAAGCTTTTCTGTTAAGCAGATAGGGGAACTTATAAAGTTTGTTAAAGAAGTTAAGCCTGAGGTTATCTGTATGGTTGATAACTGTTACGGCGAATTTGTTGAAATAATAGAGCCTTCGGATTTAGGGGCTGATATGATAGTTGGCTCACTTATCAAAAATCCCGGAGGCGGACTTGCACCAATCGGAGGATATATTTGCGGTAAGCAGAAATGTATAGACAGATGTGCCTACAGATTATCAGCACCGGGACTCGGTCAGGAGGTAGGAGCAAGTTTAGACACAATGAGAAGTCTTTATCAGGGTTTCTTTATGGCACCGACAGTTGTTGCAGGTGCACTTAAGGGTGCAATTTTTGCAGCAAATCTTTATGAAGCACTTGGTTTTAAGGTAGTACCAAACTCAACAGAATCAAGACACGATATAATTCAGGCTGTAGAGCTTGGCAGCGGAGAGAAAATGGTTGCATTTTGTAAGGGTATTCAGGCGGCAGCACCGGTTGACAGCTATGTTTCTCCTGAGCCTTATGCAATGCCAGGCTATAACTGTGATGTTGTAATGGCGGCAGGTGCATTTATTCAGGGTTCATCAATTGAGCTTTCTGCAGACGGACCAATCCGTGAGCCATATACAATATTTTTCCAGGGCGGTCTTACCTGGTACAATGCAAAACTCGGAATAATGATGTCACTTCAAAAACTTGTTGAGGGCGGATTTGTAAATTTATAAGGAGGTTGTTTTATGTGGATTATAGCAATAATCGCAATGCTTTGCTGGAGCGGCTCTGACATTTTCAGTAAGGTAGGTTCAAAACAGAGCGACAAATTAAGTCATTACAAGGTAGGTATAGCAGTAGGTCTTGTTATGGGTATTCACGCAATATACTCAGTAACAATTGGCGGCGTTCCTCTTACCTTTGCAGATATTATAAACTATCTGCCTGCTTCATTCTTCTACATACTTTCAATGGTAATAGGTTATATGGGCTTAAGATACATCGAGCTTTCCATATCTTCACCTATCTGCAACGGCTCAGGTGCAGTAACAGCAATCCTGTGTATGCTTGTATGGGGTGTAACCTTTGTTGAGGAAGACTCAAACGCAGTATTTTTGAATGGTCCTATTATTGCAGGTATAGTTCTTATAGTTGCAGGCATAATAGCTCTTGGTTTTGTAGACAACCTTGAAAATGACGATTTGAGAAAAGAAAGACAGCTTACAGCCAACAGAAAGTATTCAAAAAGTGTTCTTGCAATACTTCTTCCTGTTGTATACTGTATTTTAGACTCCTGCGGAACATTTGTAGATACACTTATCGCAGACAGCTACTCAGAAAGAATTGCGGATGAGCTTTTGGTTGGTGATATTTTAAATACAGCATATGAATTTACCTGGATGTTCATTGCAATTATTTTTGCAATTTATGTATTCATAATTAAAAGAGAAAAAGTTGACAAGAAATATGACGGAACTAAACTTCTTGGTGGTATTTGCGAAGCAATAGGTCAGGTTTTCTATATGATGGTTATAGTTGCAGAATATGTTCCTGGTTATGTAATTATTTCTGCATACTGTGCAGTATCAGCAATCTGGGGCAGAATATTCCTTAAAGAAAAACTATCGTGGAAACATTATCTGGCGCTTGCTGCAGCCTTTGCAGGAATACTTATTCTTGGTTTCTTTGATGTATAAATACGAAATAAAAAATTAAGACCGCTAGGGTCTTAATTTTTTTATGAATATTGAGGTAAAAACAGATGCAGGATAAACGGTAATTGCCATCATTAAAAACAGCAGAAGGTTTGACTGAATACCTAAAATAGTTTCAAATACATAGCTTGAGATAAAAACAAAAAGCATATGGCAAAGATAGATTGTGTAACTGCTCTTGTCTATAGCAGTTATAAGCTTATTGTTATCCTTGATTTTGAGAAACAGTCCGAGTAAAAATAAAATCGTAATCAGGCAGTAAAAAGAATGTATAACATTAAGGTATGAAATATATTTTATGTTGTAGTTTATAAAAGTAAATATCAAATTCACGGCTGTTACTGATATATAGGGGATAATAAGTTTGTGTTTTTTGAAAAAATCACAGATGCGGTCGTAGTTTGCA
>JAGARF010000102.1 GCA_017622395.1 Clostridia bacterium
GTTTCTTAACAACAACAGATAAGGAAATTGAAAAGACCATATCCTATGATATGGCAGATGCAGATGCTGAAGTATTTATCTGGAAGAATCTCCAGACACTTAAACCAATATCAGAATACTAAAAAACGAAGGACAGATTTCTAACGAAATCTGTCCTTTTTTATTAAATTATAGCAATTATCTGCGTGATAAACTTATTTTTGTCTTTGTGTTGCGGTGGCCCTTCAAGATAAAGGTTACGAAATGTGCCGGATAGCTTCAGGTTATTTTCTTCAGCATATGAGATAAGTCTTTTTCGTGCCTCTGGTATATCTTCGTATGCTCCGTGATGGAAAAAAGATATCGCTTTAATTTCCGGAAGTTGTTCTACATATTCGCCTTTGCTTGCAGGTGGCACGGCAACACAATAAGAAACCTTTTGTGGAGTTTTTAAGTTATATTCAGTAAAATACATTCGCCTTGTTGTATCAGTTCCATGAGTTCTCATAGCTTCAAGTGCTGTATTTCTTAAAAGAGTTGTCTTATCGGCAACTGATGCAGAATTATATACATGGCGATAAACAGTCTGTGGTTCAATTGTAATTTCTTTTATAGCATTGCCGTGGTCAACTGTCCTTTCTTTCAGTTTCTCAAGTGTCAGGTTGAGTTCATCTCTCAACATTTCCAATCGGGCTATCATTGGTTGTAAATCCGATGAGTCATTAAAATATTCACGAATCTCATCAAGGGAAAGTCCTAAATTCTGAAAAACACGGATTGTATGAATCTGGGTAAATGTATCAATGGTGTAATATCTGTTACCGGCGGTTCCGTCTTTTTTATCCGGCTTTATCAGTCCTTTTGCCTCATAATTTAATATCGCCTTTCTGGTAATTCCAACAGCTTTTGCAATCTCACCTATGGTAAATAAATTCTTGTTATCCATAAAAATATCCTCATTTCAAACATAAATTTGAAAAAATCATTGCATCGTCCCTTAAGGTACAGTGTATAATTAATATATCATAATATATATGTCTTTTCAAGATGTTTCCAAAAACTAAATAAGCCAAAAATAAAATTTATATATCATAGGAGGATTTATGTAATGAAAAAAAGAATTTTCAGCGTACTTTTATGTGTATGCATACTAATCAGTATGATGAGTGTGCCTGTCTTTGCTGCAGATGCAGTTAGGTCGGGGAGAAAAGCAATTGCAAATTTTGATTGCACAATGCACAAAAAAGCTGTTACAAGCGGCGATGCCGGCACAGTTAATAAGGGTTCCACGGTGGAGGTGGCGGAAGCATACATTACCGGTGAGGACGGTTCCACCAAGTTTCATAAGCTGGTTGCCTATTTGTACGGAAACAAAACCTATCGCTATATTGAAGCTTACGATTCTGACGGAAATGAAGCCTTAAGCCCATATACTGCAGATAACACTTCCAAAACACCGTCTGCTTCCAAAGAAACCGAAACAGTATCGGCGTGGTTATTTGTAGATGACCCCGTTGCAGGAGAGATGCCTGATGAAAGCATCGAAGTTACCGGCGATACCCATATGGAAGTTAAGAACTGCGAATGGAAAGGCGAATTTAACGCCGACGGCTCCTTTAAAGAAGGCGTGAAATATACGATTGTTATAACCATGAATCTCAGCGACAGTGAAACAAACAAGAAGTTCAGCTCAAGACCTGCTGACCATGGTGTAAACAGATTTCCACCCACAATCAAGCTTTCAAATAACAACCGCACGGTTGAGCTGACCTATAATTTTGCGGCGGCTCGAGCACCAAAGGAATCTACCGCACCAAAAAAAGAAAATTCCAAGGATACAACATCTGTAAAGGTCAACAAGCTTGCAGTCGGCGACTACGGCACTATGGAGCTTATAAGCGGAGGATATTCTATATATCACGAGCCTGATTCAAGAACTATGTATGCTGCAAGTCAGAAGACCGGAGATACCATAACCGTTTTAGAGGCAGGTGTTGACGGTGTTGACAATGATGCAGTTTACTATGCTGTCTGGAACGAGCATCATAAGGAAGTTGATTATGTAAATATGAACGATGCAAAAGCAACCTTTGGCAATTTTGCAAAGGAAGGCAACGACCCCAAAAGACCTTATAATGAAATGTTTGCCGCAAAGAGAGCAAAAGACAAACAGCATTTCAATGAAATAACTGAAATTGAAGTGGATTTATTATATGCAACTGCGTTAAAAAAGCCTTATATATGCGATTATGTCACAGAGGAGGCAATTACCGTATTTGATTACGACGACAGATATACATGTCTTGGTGATGTAGTTTACAGCACAACGGATATTCCTGTTCCTTATTCAATGGTAACTGCTACCGTAACCTATGTTGCAAAGGATCCTTATCATTTTTCAAAGGATGTAAAACCAGAAAGAGAAAATACAATCAAGGTACTTAATATTGATAATAAAAATTCAAGAATAGTCAATACATACAGCATCGATTATATAGACGAAAAAACTATAAAGCTTGTTTATCACGAATATATTGACCCCACACCATTTAATACTGCTTATACACAGGATATGGTTAACTATAATGAAAGACATAAGTATGACAGAGGCGTTTCTGTGCCGGTTGTGGGAACAGCAAAGCTTAATAATCAGGTAGTGGCATCAGGTGCGTATCTCTGGCATTATCCTACGGAACATACATACGCATTTAAAATACAGCCGAATCAGGTAATTGAAATAGTAGACTTTGATCTTACCGATGAAATCCCCGGTCTTGTTGGTGACTGGTGCAGAGTTATAATTGCCAACACTCTGGGCTTTGTGCCAAAAGCTTACTTAACAGATATCGTAATGAATGATTACTGGCAGGGTGCTCCGGCTGTGCTTCATGACAGTCCATATGTATTTGCAGGCGGAAGCGGAACAAAAGACGATCCTTACTTAATCGAAACTCCCGAACAGCTTAACGCCATACGCAAAAACAGTGCCAAATACTTTAAACTGATAAAGGATATCGACCTGTCAAGCTGGGGTAACTGGATTCCTATAGGCGGAACACCTGCCTACGGCGGTAACGGCGATAATGCTTATAATAAGGCTCAGTTCGGTGCCGACTCTTTCAGAGGACAGCTTGACGGAAACGGTCATGTTATCTCAGGTATGACCATAAAGATAAACGAAGCAAAGCCATTTATGCAGGAAAAAAGTAACGACCGTTACTTCGGTCTTATGGGATATATGTCAAACGGACTTGGAAATGATGACGCAGGCATACGCAACCTTGGACTTATAAACTTCAACATTGATGTAACATATTCGGCATACTCCGAAAGTCTCTCTATCTGGGCAGGAGCATTTGCCACACATGCGCTGGATGCCACTATTACAAACTGCTATACTGCAAACGGAAAAATCAACATCAATATCAATAAAGCACCTGAAACAGATATGGATTCTATAACTACGCAATTTATGTTCGGCGGATTAGCCTCGGAAATTGCCGGTTGCAATGTATCAAAATGCTTTAGTGATACGGACATTACGGTAAAGTCAAATGATGACCTGTTTTACCTTATAGCAGGCGGTCTTGCTGCTGATATTCAAAAGTCAAATATAAGCGAGTGCTACAATTCGGGCAATATTACTCTGCCCTTAATGGACTGGTCTACCGGCAACCAATCTGTTGCATGCGGATTGTTTGTCTATGCTGAGAAATATGGCGATTTAAAAGCGGTAGAATATTCAACCGTTACCGATTGCTACAATTCAGGTAATCTGACAGCAAATGTGGCTGCAGGACTTGCCTACTACGGCAGAACAAAGTGCAATTGTGCATTCACAAACTGCTATAATGTGGGTAAACTCACTATTGATGAGGGAATTGCTGTTACAGGCTTACCCGGAAAGGCTGACCTTGTATATCTTCCTGACACCACATTTACCACAAGCAACTGCTCTTCAAACGGTAATTCTGTTTCGGGAAGTGCATGGAAGAACTCTTCATCACTCGGAAGAAAGGTTCTTGCTGCAATCCCTGAAGACAGCTTTACTATTCCGAATGTAAATGCAATAGCATCAACACCGAAAACAGAAGTTGTGGGTAACTTCATAGATGTTCCTGCAAGTTCCTGGTATGCACAGCCTGTAAAATGGGCGGTAGATAAGAAAATCACAGCAGGTACTTCTCCTACTACATTTTCTCCGGATAACACATGCACAAAGGCTCAAATCATCACCTTTATCTGGAGAGCAATGGGAGAGCCGAAGTACACAATTTACAACAACCCGTTTACCGATGTAAACTACAAGGATTACTACTTCTCAGCCTCCTGGTGGGCAAATGAAAAGGGTATGGTTGAAAAAGGTAAATTTGAAGCAGATAAGTTTGTAACCCGTGCAGACACTGTTGTTTATCTATGGAAAATGTCAGGCTCGCCTGAAGTTGGTACCACAAACACATTCACAGATGTCCCCGCAGATGCCGTTTACGCAAAGGCGGTTGCCTGGGCAGTACAAAATGGTATTACTTCAGGTACAAGTGCTAATACATTTTCACCTGATGATACCTGCACAAGAGCACATATTGTGACTTTCCTGCAAAGAGCGGTTAAGTAAAGATAACAACTCCGCTTAAGCAGAACTATACTAAGGGCAAACCGCTTTTATCGGCGGTCTGCCCTTAATTTATTGACAATTTTTTTTCTACGGCTCATGCCTTACGGAGTTCGATTCTTCTTTTGCACGAAGTGCAACATCATTTGTGCGAAGCACAACACTGTTTGCCACAGGCAACATCATTTTGTGTCAGTAGAAATGATGTTGAACACAAGTGTTCAAATGATGTACTAGCTTTGCTCGTAATGATGTTGTGTCCTACGGACACAAACACAAAAAAGAACGCAAAATGCGTTCTTTTTTGATGGTGCACCTGAGGAGACTTTGCTTGCTTACGCAATCAACCTGCTCGACAACCGAAAGCTTTTCTTTCGGTACCCGTCTCACACCACTTCGCCTAAAAATAATTATCAATTATTTTTTACGGCTCGTGCTCACTTTGAGTTCAAGTCTCTCTTAAAAATAACCACAAAAAAACACACAACTGCTATGTGTGTTGTTTTGTGGTGCACCTGAGGAGACTTGAACTCCTATGCTCTTGCGAGCACATGGACCTGAACCATGCGCGTCTGCCAATTCCGCCACAGGTGCATTAGTACTTAAATATAATAGCAAATATTTTTATTTATGTCAAGAAAAAAGGGAACTAAAAGTCCCTTTTTCTTACCATGCTTTCTTTTTGCCCAGCTTGGTTGCAAGCTCTATATGTTCAAGAGCAGCTTCGGTTCTGTATTTTAAGATAAGCTCACCTTTTTCCTTTGTGCCAAGTGAGGATTTCCCCCATACTCCTGTGGGGCTGATTTCCTGAAGAGATACATAGTTTAAAAATTCTCTCGGGCAGTCAGGTGTGAAATCGTTTTCAAGCATAAGGTCTTTTTTTACAAGGTCTTCACGGATATTTAACATCATTGAAGTTTCAGTTTCCCCTGCGTGAATTTCAAGACCTTTGTTTTCAAGAACAGAGCGGATTTTATCTGAAACAGGCGGGGTGATATTTATAACAAGTAAATCATCGTAAAGGGCATTAAGCTCTCTGATTGCAGGTGCGGAGATAAATATTCCTCCGTGACCGATTATTAAGATTACTCTCTTAAAGCCCTGACTTTTTAATGAGTGAATAATATCCTGCAGCATTATATAGAATGTTTTAGGACTCATCCACACACCGCCGAATTTCCCTTCGCATTTATGCTCATAACAGGTTGAAACAGGAAGCACAGGTAAAAGAAAAGCATCGAGAGCCTCTGCTACATTTCTTGCAAGTGCTTCTGCCTGAAAACAGTCTGTACCAATCGGGAGATGTGATGAATGCTGTTCAACGCTTCCCAGAGGAATAACTGCGGTGTCAGTTTTTCTTGCCGAATTTGTATGTCTCTCCAAACTGCTCCTGAAGGATATCTTCTTCTAAAACAAGAGGATATTTTGGTGCTGCCTGACCCATTCCTACATCCATTATGTATTTTTTATCGTTTAGGGTAACCTCCATAATACGGTGTCGTCTTATAGGTATACCCTCCTCTCCCTTTAAAAATCTGCCTAAGAAATCTCGGACTTTAAAGCCGTTTTCCTTTAAAAAAGCAGACAAAAGGCAGTTAAGCTCAAAGCAGTATCCCCCTCTGTTACCCAAAACAACCTTTTCATAGACAGCCTGTGGCTCTAAAACCAAAAGCTTTTGATTAACAAGGTCTAAATTTTCGTAGGGAACGGTTGTGCTGAATCTCTTTCAAAAAAGTCTCTGTGTGTTCAACTTTATTGATGTTAAGTTTTTTGAGATAGCCGTTAAAATCCATATTTATTTCTCCTGTTTAATTTTCATGCACGGTGCTTGTTCTTTAAGATATTTCTTAAATTCCTCAATATCTGCAAGCTTATCCTTGTATACAGGAATATACTGCCACTTTCTTGTAAAAAGCACAAAATACTCCTCTTTTTCGAGCAAATATGCTATTTCGTACGCAGGAATATTGCTTTCCTGCCCTGTTGTTACATTTCTTATGTGAATATCTTCATCAAACTTTATAATGTAGGAATAATCCTCTTTTTCAATAGCCTTGTATGCGGCATTCTTTGCGTTTTTCTTAAGATTTATAAAATTTATAAAAAGAGTAACTGTTGCAGCAAAGAAAATTATGGCAAGGAAGAAGTTCCGTATGTATGCTGTAACGATTGTACCTGCAAGACATAAAAGCCACCCTGTCTGCAACCTTTTTTTAATTCTTGGGTTAACCATAAAATCTTCTATTTCACTTAAAAACTTCTTGTCAACTGTGCTTATTGTCTGTATCATATCATCACCAATATTTAGTATATCACATATATTTATCATTTGCAAGATATACAAATATCAAGCCGTCACGATATCA